>SKOL01000662.1 GCA_007120055.1 Anaerobacillus sp. | reverse complement strand
GGACTTGATTTTCGGCATCTAGTTCTGCGACAACCTGATACGTTTTTCCTTCATAAACGAACTTTGTAACTTCTCCATCGATGGTTTGTTGAATTCGACGGTCTCGATCATCATAGCGATAAAGAAAAGGGCGTTAGAAAAGAAACAATTGGAATTAGATGAGTTTCAAAAACAAAAAAGTTCCCTTCATGATTTTCTTGAACGAGGTGTGTATGATATTGATACTTTCATGGAACGGCAAAATTCTATTGTTAAACGGTTAAAGAAGGCTAAGGAAGAAATTACTCAGCTTCAGAAAGAAATTAATAATGATCAACAACTATCAGAGCAATTTAATGAACGGTATGCAAAGTGTTAGACATCGACATTCAGGAGTTAATCGAAGTGGAGTAGTCCTCTTGCCATAGTAATCGTTTTATGTACGTCAAAGTTGCGAAAAAATTTAAAAGGCAGGGAGAAAGCGAAGGTAAGGTTTTGAAGAATAGAAATGGTGGTATCTTATAATTTTTGGGTTATTTACTAGAAGTAAAAAGCATTAAATAGGAAATATGTTTTAAAGTGATTTGTACGCCTGGAAAATTCAATAAAATATTCCGTAGGGATAACAACTATTATAGGTATTCTTTGGTTAAAAAGTAGTTTGTTCGATACCCCATCCCTTTAATAATAAGATGTGTGATTTGATTTTTTTATAATAATAGTGGCTTGTCAATATTAGACAAGCCACCGTTTTTACAGACAATATACCAATTATACTGAAAGGTTATAAACTAACTTCTTATTTATAATTTTCTCATTAATATAATCAATATTTTTAGAAATAGTTAATTCATGAGTAAACTCCGAGCAGGAAATGTAGACAATTTTATTTTTATTTTTTAATAATAAAATATTTTCTTCCTCTGTAATATAAATTATGCTACCATTTTCATCTTTTATAGAACCTATTTCTGAATATAGTTCTAAACTTCCCTCTTCAGAGTTAAAAAGGAGTGTTCCAAAATATTCTAATTTCTCATGCGGAAATGAAAGTGTATCACCTTCTCCCCCCAACTTAATATTGTTCGTATTAATTATATTAATTGTAGGTGCTTCGTCTGAAGCCTTTAAAGAATACAGTTCATAAATAGGCTCTTCACAATCATGTTCCTCTACACTAATATAAAAAACTTCACTTTCATCTTTTATTATAAAAATATCGCTACTAACGACATTACCGTCTACATATCTTCCGAAAGGTTCTTTTAGAAAGTAAATATCAATCTTATTGTTTTTTTTAATTTCATTAAGGATACCTTTATCATTGATAATAGCCTTTACTTCTTTTACTTGTGACAAATTTTATCCCTCCTTTCTTTATTTTAGTCGAAAGTGAATATCTTCGTATTTTCCAAACATTTTCATATCAATATTTGTTTTTCCGTTATCGTACATTCTAATTGAAATATTATTATCAGGAGTAAACCTTCTTGTCATTCCATTTCTCTCTACTTGAATTACTGGTTGGTTCTTTGTGTAATGTCTAAAAATACTTTTTGCCACAGCTCTATCGCCCTCAATATCGGTATTAATTCTACTCTTATGTTGTTTAGGGTTATTACCTAGCAGTTTATTAGAGTTTAGACTACTACCTATATTATCTCCTGCAGCTGGTTTATTAAAATTAGGAGTACCCTTAATAAAGAACTACAAATCCAACTTTAATTTGCCATTCCCCTATTTTGTAAAGCTAAAAAAGTTACTCCATCGTATTATAAAAAAATAGGCTGTCAAAAAACAGCCCATGTATATATAAATATTAATAATTTCATCTGATTATCTCTATTTTAAAAACCAAATCGTCAAAGTTATCATCGAGGTGCCCATCATTACAGTAATAAATTTTTCCATTATCTATATCCTCAGCAATCATAGCAGCTCCACCTACCCATGCATCAACAGAACCATTTCCGGTATCCCAGACATTCCATATTAATAATTCCCCATTTTTTGTTTCAACATCATATTCTAAATATCTAGGAGCATGTGCCTCCCATAGTCTATAGTGCTTTACCTTCTCTCCATCAACCATAATACCTTTATCCGCTTTTAAACTTATTCCTTGTTCCCATTCAGTATTTGTTTTCTCAAAAGTTATTCCTATTCTTGCTTTTTTTCCTATATTCAGTCTATCCATTAAAATTAAAGTCTTCCCCTTATATTCAATAGGTTGACCTTTTGATTTCATAAATTCTTCTTGAAAACTTCCCATAACTATACCTCCATATTTAAGTCACTTAATTCTTCTATATCCATCAATAGCTGCATGTTCGGATGGCCATACAGGCTGTAAATTAGATTTCATATGAATATTAGGTAATTTATACCTTTGGGCAACAATATGATGCAGTTCCTTGGATTCCATTCTCCCTAATTCTGGATTGAATTGTTGTGGAGCTAAACCCTTGTTCATCCTATCTAAATTTCCGGGATAACTTTCTGGATTAGATTGGGCTTCATTCTTCCAATACCTTTTCCTAACTGTTGACCACGCAGGGTAATTTCCTTTTGCTGTACGTGCATCAACTTCGTCTCCAACCTTCCAACGTTTATCCGTACCCTTATTAACCGTACTATTATTAGCAGGGCTCTGCTTGCTACTTGTATTCGCCTGAGCACTTTTACCGCCACTAGAAGCTCGATCCGTATTTCCAATAGTACTTTTAGGTTTAGCACTC
>SKOL01000578.1 GCA_007120055.1 Anaerobacillus sp. | reverse complement strand
ATTGAAGCCATCGAAGCACAGTTAGATGCAATTTTTCAAGACATTGGAACAGATTCAGTAAAAACAGGAATGTTATTTTCTGAGGAAATCATAAATCTCGTTGCAAAAAAATTAAAAGATTATGAAACAAAAAATATCGTCATTGATCCAGTAATGATCGCTAAGGGTGGGGCACCCCTGTTACAAAAGCAAGCAATGACTGCCTTAAAAATGAACTTATTACCGTTAGCAAGTGTGATTACGCCTAACATCCCTGAAGCTTGTGAAATTTTAGGTATTGATAAAATTGAGACTGTTGAAGAAATGAAAGATGCAGCAGCAAATATCCAACAACTTGGTCCAAAAAATGTTGTATTAAAAGGTGGTCATCTAGAGGGAAGTAGTATTGCTGTTGACATTCTATTTGATGGCAATGAATATTATTATTTTGAATCAAAAAGAATAGATACGATTCATACTCATGGTACAGGATGTACATTTGCAGCAGCAATTACTGCTGAGTTAGCAAAAGGGAACAGTATTAATGAGGCGGTCGCTTGCGCGAAACAATTTATTCAAGCTGCTATTGAAACTTCGCTAAATATTGGTAAAGGGATTGGTCCGACAAATCATAGTGCTCTTCGTCATAAGTAATAAAATAATGCAAAAACTAGGGGGTGAGGCTGTAAGAACAGCCTCATCCCTTTAAAAAACCTTCACAAAGCCGGTGGTATTTTGATGAACGAAACCAATGTAATAAAAGTTGAAAACGTAACAACAGATCGCATTTTTAACATTTCATTTGAGCTTTCGTTAGGTGAAATTACGGCGATTATCGGTCCTTCGGGAGCTGGAAAGAGTAGCTTGTTGACGTTGTTAAATAGGTTGACAGACCCTCAAAAAGGAGAAATATATTACTATGGTAAAGAGTTGACAACGTATCCTATTATTGATTTAAGAAGACGAATTGGAATGGCCTTTCAATCCTCTTCGCTTTTTGATGGAACGGTCGAGGGTAATTTAAAGTATGGCCCAAGTTTAGTTGGGGAGTGGAAAAAAACGAATGGTCCACCCTTACTAGAAAAAGTGCAACTTCCTAAAGACTATTTATATCGAGATGTTGAACATTTATCTGGTGGCGAGCAACAACGAGTAGCACTAGCGAGAACACTTGCTAATGATCCTGAAATCTTTTTACTGGATGAAGTAACGAGTGCCCTAGATTTGCAAACGGTAGAGACGATTGAAAAGTTATTAGTACAATTAGCCAAAGAGGAGAACAAAGCAATTGCAATGGTCACTCATAACATCGAGCAAGCAAAGCGAATTAGTGATAAGATCATTTTTATGGAAAGTGGTACGATCCTAGAGCAAGGAAAAACAGAAGATCTTTTAGAGACACCACAAACAGAACAACTACAAAAGTTTTTAAAGGAGTAAATGATGGCACCTACTATTTCAAATACTTCGATGTTATTTTTAATCGTATTTGTTTTAATACCAGTTTCATTATCATACATGTATTCACTTGGTTTAGGAAAGTCAATTACTTGGTCGTCACTAAGAGGCGTAATACAACTTTTTCTTATTGGATATATTCTTACCTATTTATTTGCTCTTCCACCGCTAACGGGTATTTCAATTATGTTAATTGTGATGATTACAATTGCTACGTTTCATGCAAGTAAAAAAGGGGAGGGTATTCCTAAAGTTCGTCTCATGGTATTTTTAATTATTTTAAGTGTTGAACTGATGATTTTATCGATGTGGCTTGGTTTCGGAATGATTTCTTTTACATCTGAACAAGTAATTCCGATGAGTGGGATGGTTATCGGTAATAGTATGGTAGCGATCGGGTTAGCATTGGAAAGAATGAAAAATGAATTTCGAGAAGGTAAAGGCAAAATAGTAGCAGCATTATCTCTTGGAGCGAAACCACAGCAAGCATCAAAAATTATTATTCGAAAAATTGTAAAAGCAGCGATGATTCCGAATGTGGATGGCTTAAAGACAGTTGGCCTCGTTCAATTACCAGGAATGATGACAGGACTGATATTGGGTGGTGTAGCGCCGATTGATGCAATACGCTATCAAATTGTGATTTCATTAAGTATTTTTACATGTGTGTCTATTAGTGCTATGCTAGTTACTATAGCGCTATACCGTTATTTTTTTAATAAAAATATGCAATTAATAGATATAAAAACTGAAGCGTAAACTGTAGTGTTTTAGGAGGAAAACAGTGAATAAAGTTGTTTTTTTACTACCTTTAAGTGCAATGTTCATGTTATTTTATTTTGGCTACCTATACATTAGTAGTGATGAGGTAATTACGAACAAAAGCTTGCAAAATGAAATTATCATTGATTTAAATGCTGAGAGTACAGAAGATGAGGTTGTTTTAAAAGGGGAATGGGATTGGACGACAATGCCAGTTGATGGAGTTGTTGGTAATGATTACATAGTAATTAGTCTACAAAGTGATGAAGGGGCGCTATTTAATACAGGTAACATAACATCAAGCTCATTGACACTTCTAAAAGGAGAGAATGTACTTGATACGATAGAGGCGCAAATTTTCGAAGATGAAGTTATTTTTCTATTTCCAAATAAGGTCATCGAACATGAAAGTTACGGTAATCGAGGAGAGGTGGAACTTGTTATACAGCTAGAAGAACACCAAGAGTTTGTCGTTGCCTTTTCTTATATACATACGTGGGTAGAGCATGATCATTTACT
>SKOL01000063.1 GCA_007120055.1 Anaerobacillus sp. | reverse complement strand
CCCCAACCTATTTGTCAAATATTCAGTTTTTTTGTGCTAAATCAATTATAAAGGAATTTATGAATGAAGTAAATTATTATTTTAAACTTTATCGATTTATATCATTAACACTGCGCAGTCGAAATGTTCTCATTTACTTTAATGTTTACGTTATTGAGTGAATTTCATAATTACCAAAAATGAGCCACAACACTCAATATATAGTTTGCGAATGTTTTTGATGCAACTATATATTGATCTTAGTGGCGAGAATAATAAATTATGAAATTCATTGTAATGTTAGAAAATCTAATTCTAACCTTTACAAACCTCCTAATCTATGATGAGATTAATTTAGACTACCTAAATACCTTTTAGTGTATTTTTACGGAAGAAGGATCTACATGAGAGAATACTTACAAGAATTAAGTGTGCTACCTAAAGGAGTTAAACAGTTTTTACTTAGTGAACCGTTTCTAGGGATGGCCTTCGGACTCCATGCTCTTTTGTTTAACCTACATCTCTTAGCGCACCAAGTAAATGAAGTTGAAATTGGTAAAATTACAGCAATAGGAAGTCTTGTAATGGCGCTTGTTGCCATCCCGTTTGGTATTTTAGCGGATCGCATCGGGCGGAAAAAAGTTCTTGTTAGCGGACTAACAATTATTACAATTAGTCATTACTTCATTGCTTTCGGCTCATCGTTTGAACATTTCCTTATTGCACAATTTATTTTATCTTTTGGGATGGCAATGATGATCGCTGCTGAAATCCCATTATTATTTAAATATTGTCATACTAATAAACAAGAAACCCAGACCTATAATATGATGTTTGCCGTATTTACATTTTTCACCGGGCTCGGAACGTTAATTGGTGGTTATTTGCCACAGCTTTTAGATGGAGGACATGAACATTATCAAGGAACGATGATCTTTATGGCCATCTCAATGACCGTAGTGACGATCGCTCGTTACTTTTTACCGGATGAAGGAAAAGCAGCACCTAAAAACGAGGGTGAAAAACATCGTTTTAAGTTAACGTTTAAAAATGTTATGCCAAACAAGAAGTTGCTGATCTATGCAGGTTTTTCCATATTTTCAGGAGCTGCGTTCGCTTTTTTAATCCCCTTTTTCAATATCATCATCAAGTTTCGATTAGATTGGACCGACGCAAATGTCGCTATTTTACTTACCGCTAATGGATTAATCTTATCAATAGCATCCTTTATGACTCCGTATTTATTAGACAAATGGGGATTAAAACGTGTTTCATTTGCTTTGTTCGTTCTTACGATTAGTGCTTCTTTTTTATTAGCGTTAACTATTCCTTTGTCAGTTTTTCTCGTCTTTTTTATCGTGAGAAGTGGTGTTTTTACAGCCTTATTTAATGTCATTGAAGGGCAAGCACTGCAAGCTACCGATGATCGCGAGCGCAGTCTCCATGCCAGTTTACGTTCGATCGGCAGAAGCTTAGGGGCCACAACAGCGGCTTATTTAGCAGGAATTATTCTAGGATTAGGAAACTACTGGCTACCTTTCTTAGCATCAGGGATCGTCGTTCTTCTAGCTTATTTTTACTTTCATCTATTTATGTTGAAGCCTTTACAGTGTGACTTGGATAAAAAAGAGGTAGTGATAAAGAAAAGTGGTTAAATTTATAGGCTTAATGAATTTAATAACCATTATTCAACGCCACATCCATCTACATCTAGTTGAGTTAAATCGTTCTCAACTAAATGTGATGGATGTGACCAGTTTATTGGTATTATGAAATTCACTCGACTAAAAAATGAATCACTACTATTTTTTACGTAAAAAACGGGGCTGCAACCCCATTCTCCATAGTTATTATTTCACGCCTCCAAACCCTTTCAATTTCACATTCGCATTCACATTAATTTTTGCAAGGGGATAGATCTCCTCTTTCCAATTCATTTCTTGCCATTCTTTATATTTTGAACTATTACGTACAAACTTTCCTATACCAAGGCTATCAGTATTATTTTGTTGCATTTCTTGAATTAAACTTTCACCAACACTTTCTATATGTTGCTCTAACTTCTTTTCAATTTCTTTTTGTACTTCATCCTCTGACAACTCTAGGTGACCTGTGTACTCATCGATACTACCTTTAACGTCTAAATGAATATCAATTTTATCAGGAGATTTAACTTTGACTTTTCGCTTAGATTCAATTGTACTAAACGTAAGGTATAAGTAACTTCTCTTTTCTTCTTCCTCTAATTTAATCTCTTTTGTAATGTCACCACCCACATAATCTCCATGCATCATCGTCAAAGTTCTAGCGTCGGTTGGATCTACTTTCATTACCATCCGATCACCGTCAAACAAGCCAATTCCGTCAACGATAATTTCATTAATTCCTACTTTGACTACCGGAACCATAGGATCTATTCCATCATCATAATAGTCTCGCATAAACTTATGTAACGACGTATCCACAGCAACATGTGTTTTCGCTTCTTTATCGATAAGTTCGAAAATATACCTACTCGTTCGTGGATGCTCTGGATAATCTTCTAATAACAATTCTTTACTATTACCGTTAACAACGATTATTTTTAAGTTTAATCCAATCGTATAGTCACGCTTCAACGTATCTATCGTGTCAAAAAAACCTTTTTCTGCTAGATTCATGCCAAAAAGTGCTGTTCTTAATTGTCCACTTACTAAAATACGATCGGTTTTCCGAGCCATTTTTGCTCGTGCTTGTTTACTCGTATGAGCAATCGTCGTTAACACTTCACGATCTACTTCTGCTGTCGGTGTAATCTGCGGAATAGCAACAGTCATAACTAAAACCCCTTCTTCCACTGCGTCTTCAGCTTCATTTAAGTCATAGCCGACACTATGAATAAAGCCTAAATCCTCAACAATTTGTGGTTCTGCACATCCTGAACAAAAGATGACAAATAATAAAACCATAAAATTACGCAACTTTATTGCCTCGCTTTTTTTTCATATTTTTTAACCACAATAATAAGAGAAGTAGCACTGGAAAGCTAAATGAAAAGATGACTTGCCCTAAAACAATGATATTTAAAACTTCATTAATTTCTCTTTGAATTTCAAAGAAGAAACTAAAAATAAATGAAGCTACGATGATCATTACCAATAACCATTTTTCTTTTATTTTCGTTAAAACCCTTTTTGCTGTTTCCACAGAGGCCCAATAATAAAATGCAACTGTAACAATAATTTTTAAAAAAAAGACGATAAATACAATATTTTCTATTCGTTCGATTAATGGAGTTTCCATGAATTTCAATAAATTTTGTGTCGGATAAAGAATATTTTTAATTTGCCCAAAGCTATAAAAGCCCATAGCGACAAAACAAACAGCTAAATAAATAAAGGTCGTAAATAAGTGCCCGAAAATGACAGCCTTACTAAACTTTCTATCGTTTTGTACGTAAGGAAATAAAAATAGCACGATTTCAAATCCTACAAATGCGGTATACACTTCAAAGCTTTTTTCAAACGAAAGACTTGCTCCTTGAAAAATAAATGGGGTCATTCGCTGGAAACTAAATTCCGGCAACAATAAAAGAAGCAAAAAGGTCGTCCATATCGTTAAAAAGAAAAATACTAAGGTGATCTTTCCCATGTTATATATTCCTTTACTGACAAAAAATAGCGCTGTAATCAAAAAATAGATTAAAAATGGATTTGCGCCTACAGTGGGAAATATCGTTGTTTGTATTAATAAAACATAGTTTTTTCCAATTAATACAGCAATAAAACTAAAGTTGACAACCATTAAAAAGTAAAAAGGTAAATATATCCATTTAGGCAAACTGGCTTCTAATATCGAAAAAATGGATTGTCCATTTCCTTTATTGTAAACTAAAACAATTAAAAAAATATTTACTAAAACGATTCCAGAGGTTAGAACTAAACCTAACCAACCGTTTGTCCCAAACGCTTCAGCCACTAGTCGTGGAAGTGCAAATAAAATAACCCCCGATTGAATCATGTAAACAATTACTGCTATTTGTGTGTAATGTAACTTTTCGTTCATATCATCGACCCTTTATTGCTTCATTTTATTGACTTCATTATTATCTGTTTTCGTTTGTGTAGGTCTATGTTTCATCGCCCAATACGGCCCACGGATAAACGTATCGACCCAGTCTTTCCAATAAAATGGTGACATTGGAATTAAATATGGTGTTTTTAAACTCGTTAAGCTAGCAAGGTGTATTGCTATTAAAGCTATACCAAAAACAATTCCGAAAATTCCTGAAAATCCAGCTAAAATAATTAAGAAAAAGCGGACGATACGAATTGAACTACTCATGTTATAATTCGGCAACACAAACGATGCGATCGCAGAGCTCGCAACGGCAATAATTAGGATATTACTCGTTAGACCAGCTTCAACGGCGGCTTGTCCAATGACAATCCCACCAACAATCCCAATCGTTTGCCCGATTTTTGTCGGTAATCTCGCACCAGCTTCTCTTAATAATTCAATTGTTACTTCCATTAGTAGTGCTTCAATTAATGGTGGAAACGGAACTCTCGCTCTTGATTCTGCTAATGTAATTAATAAATCTTCTGGTAACACTTCGTAATGAAAAGAGATGACAGCAACATACATCGCTGTAAACGATAAAGTAATAAAAATAGCAACCGCACGCAATATTCGTAAACCCGTCCCTAGTAACCACCGTTGATTGTAGTCATCAGGAGATTGGATAAATTCAAAAAAACTTGAAGGTGCACTAATCGCAATCGGACTTGTATCTAAAAGGACAACCATTTTACCTGATACTAATTTTGAACGAACAACATCTGGAAGTTCTGTACTAAAGTATTGTGGAAAAAGAGAATCAGGAACTTCATCAATTAATTGCGCTAACATATTCGTGTCATAAACTGAATCAACTTCAATTTTTGAAATTCTTTCTTTCATTTCTGAGACCATATCACTGTCAGCAATTCCATCGATATATAATACGTAAACATCGGTCTTTGTGACTTCCCCAACCTTAAGCTTGATCGTTTTTAAGTTCGAGCTTTTCACTCGTCTCCTAACTAATGATAAATTCGTAGTAATATCTTCTACAAACGCGTCGTGAGCCCCAACAATCACAGTTTCAGTTTCACTTTTATCGATCCCTCTGATTTCAGGTCCATAAACGTTATAATAATATGTTTTATTTTCAAAAAAGATCGCCACACTGCCAGATAAAATTTCATCTTTTATATCTTTCATTGACGTCGCTTCAGGGATGTCCTTCTTTTTGACCCAATTTTTAATTTCTTCTGTTGTTGACGAATAAATTGAATTGATAATTTCATCTTCTACTTTTTTGTCATCTACAAGTGGACTAAAATAGATAAGATCTGTCCCAAGTTCTGAAAACGTTTTGTGTTCTAAATCATCACAGTCATTAAATAGCTTCATTACTTCCTCAAAAGTCGGTTCTTCATTTTCATCCGTGCTATTTTGCTGCTCTGTTTCCTGGATTGATGCTTCACGATTAACGTTTTTTAGTTTTGTCTGCTTTTCCCACTTTTTATAATACATCGTGAAATCACCCCCAAATAAAAGAACTCACTGTTAAAGTTTGCAAAGAAAAGGATAAATATACTAAATGCCCCACTTTTTATTCAGTTTTCGCGGTAGTCGCTCGCATTTAAGATCTTCAAAAAACATATACATTTTTAGGAGAATATAAAACAAGCACAAAGCTAAATGAAGGGAGTTTTTAAACAAATGAATTCACAAGCGATCAGACCGTGGGACGAACATTCATTTTGGTTAGAAATATTGGAGGATCATGCCTACTTCATTCGTGATCATTTGTCACCTAGTGAACATGAATACGTAAAAAGAGCCAACCAGTACATTGAAGCTATAGTTTCGTTACGGAAAAAATTAGCTCAGATCGAGAGAAACTTAAATGTTTCTTCCAGAGAACTCATCGAGTTTTCAAAAGAAGCATGGCCGATCGCGACGGGCTATTTTCAATTTGAGGGTTTAATGCAAAGTTTACGGGTACAAAATCAAGTGAACTTAAATTTAACCCCTACGTACTTAAATGGCACTTTAAGTGAAAATGAAGAATATATACGAATTTTATCGTACTATGTTAATGGTCAAGATTATCCACCGCTACCTTTAATAGACTTACTAGACTTATGGTTAGAAGACCAATTAGGCCATGCTGTACTTGCCCGAAATATCATTGACCCTATAGAGCTGGAGATCACCCATCAATTAGATTTGTATATAAGTAGATTCCAAGGATTTCTTGTTCAAAATAAGCAAATGCGTTCGTTTTTGCGCTTTTCTCCACCTGGGATTCCAAGACAACAACGATTATCTAGGCAAGTTGGGGAGACGACTATTGAGATGTACCGATTTGTTGAAGAAGTTATTAGACTTTACGTCGGGACCGAAGTATTTAACAGAACAACGCTACGTTTCTTAGAACACCATATTCCTGAAACGTGTTATTTCTTTAACAAATTAAGTTATTATGCACCAGAATTAAAGCCATTAACCGTTGATTGTCCGTTAACGAAGCCTTCTTTTAATTAAGGTTAGATAGTTGGTTTGTTGGTTTGTTGGTTTGGATCGCCGTCCGACTTTTACATGTTAGATGGCGACGGTTACCTTCATGGTGGTTTTGTATGGAAATAAATAGACATTGTTTTGTAATGTTTATGCTCTTATAATGGTTTATTGGATATATACAGAAAGGAGGAAGGATGTTGGCTGAAGTTAAACAATTTATCTTTTTTGATTTCGAAATGCTTTGTTCTGAACAAGGAATGCCGTTTGCGAGTATGGAAGCGATCCGATTAGGCGCCGTGAAGTATGACTTAGAAACTGAAAACATTACATTTTTTGTTTCCTATATTCAACCGGAAGAAACGGAACCTTTAAGTGATTTTTGTAAAAATTTAACGTGTATCGAGGATGAAGATTTAGCTAAGGCGAACAGCTTTCCTTATGTATTAAATGAATTTATACGTTGGATTGGTGAAATCGAAATAAGCCGCTTTTTTTCTTGGTCTGTCAACGACCTTTCACGCCTACAGTTAGACGCTAAGCGATATAATATATCGACTTCGACGATTAGTAGCATCGAAGCACGTTACAATGATTTTCAAAAAACGTTTTCTAAGCGGGTCACGAAAATAAACCCTTCTGTAGAAAATGCGTTAGCCCTTTATGGGTTAAAATTTGAAGGTGACATGCATAATCCAATGTTTGATGCCTATAATACACTTCGAGTTTATCTCGCTTTTAATCAGGAACTCGTCAAAACCGACGTAATTATGTTAAATCATTTCGTATTTAATGGCAGTAACATCGATTTAAACGAGAGCATAAATGATAAAATTAATCAGCGAATTCAAATAGACCTGCAAACGTTAGTCAATAATATACAACCAATTTCAAATATACGCCATGCCAATAAAATATTAAAACGAACAAAAAAGCTTGTGAAAAAATACGAAAATATCTTGATCAACCGATCACGTATTTTTGGTGAAGAGGTTTTATTAAACGTGCGCTTAATCGTAGACTTTTATGAAGAGATGCTCGCAAGCTACAATGAACACTGTTCGTTCGGCAGTAAAATCTTTATTTTATATGAACATATGACTAAGCCACTAAAAACAATTGCCGTTGCCGCATAAAGATATTTGAGAAACGAATATTACAAGCTTCACCGTCATTGGTGAAGTATCTATATAAATCAACATCCTATTTAAAAAGATCTCTTCTATAATATCAGCGAAATGTGCCGGGATTAGACACCTTTCCAAGTTCAAAATGCTTTCTTATCTTTTACAAAAAAGGCTATCGCCACAACTTGACGATAAGCCTTTTTTATTTTTATTTGCTTATGCACTTGCTCTTAGTCAATAACTCGCTTAGCAAATAAATAATTTTGCCCCCAATAAGGGTTATTTAAAACATCTTCAGTAATATGAACTCCTCTAGAAGATGAGGCGTGAATCATATGACCTCCGTCCATATAAATTCCAACATGTCCAACTCGACCATCAGAGTATAGTGATGGTGATGTGAAGAATAATAAATCTCCTTGCTTTAACGTAGTTACTGGAATACCAATTCCCGCTTGTTGCCTTGATGTTCTCGGAATTTGAACTCCTTTATGTTGAAAAACATATTGTGTATACGATGAACAATCAAATAAATTGGGTGCTTCATCTAAGGTTGCTCCAAACTTATATCCTGCACCGATAAATCTTTTGGCAGCCTCGATTAATGCGGTACGAATTTGTGGCTCTTCTCGTTCTTTAGGTGCTGGTGGGCGAGTTTCTTTAATTGGCTCATCTTCTTTCGTTTGTTCACGTGGTGGAATTTTCAACAGCTGACCAGGTTGAATAATATTGGATGTTAAATTGTTTGCTGCTTTTAATTGAGCAACAGAAGTATGATGCGCCTTTGAAATCAACCATAATGTATCACCTGCTTGAACACGGTACTTGCTCGCTGGTTTTTCTACTTGAATAGATCCATTTTCCCGTTTAAAGGAAATAAATGAATTAAAAAGCTTCCCACCTGCTTCTAAAGATACATACGCTGTTTCGTTAATCCATCTAGGTGGATCAATATTAATGAAGTCGTCACCTCTACGTGCTCTGTATCCTCCCATGGTTAACCGGACTATTGTAGAGCCATCGGTTACTTGATATGTTTTTGTCCCACTTTCAAAGCGAATATCATTGTACCCTAGTAATTTAGATAAGTGTGTAAACGGTATGTAATAATCTCCTGCAATTTTGATCGGTTTAATCCCATCTACCATAGTTCCGTTAATGGCAATTCCTGCTTCAGGAACATCTTCATAAAAAGCAAGAACTGGTGATGTTAATAACGCTAGAATAGAGATCGTTAGAATGAAAATACGTATATTGTTTTTTCTCATGAGGTTTATTCTCCTTTATCGATAGTTTCTCTTTAAGGTTACCTAAAAAAGAAAAAATAATCGTTTTTTATATTGTGTGCATATTTGACATCCGAAGTTTTTAATCTATCCTTGTTGTAAGTTCGAATCACGATGGCTTTCGTGCAGTTGGACAATAGCATCTTCTACACTTTGATTGGCTTGATTTAAAATTTGCTCTTCATTCGCACTTACTTTTAACTTCGCCTCACTAATTGCCTCTTGAGCTGCGAGCAACTGCTTTTCTACCATATTAAACTGATCTGGATTTGCTTTGATCAGTCCTTGCTGGATAGCTAATTTAGATTGTTGAATTGCTAACATCGCTTGTTCAATTGGAATATTAGTCATTTTCCTCACACCTTTAAACTTTTTTGTTAGTTTAAATCATGTAAAAAGAAACATACATTTAATTTTCCTATAACGGTCTATTTTTCATACAAGACCTTCATGACGAATAATCGTCACCATTTACGATGTAAAAGTCGGGCGATTTCCTTCTCTTCGCTGTAAAGCTACTGACCTCAATCACATCATGTGAAACTCCTTAGAGAATTCATCATGCAGCTTTGCGACGAGTAACCGCAGGAGCACCCCTCTATCGAGTTTTAGAGGCTCGTTCAGGAAAATCCCCCTCCTTTTTTCAAAAAAAAACCTCATGACGACACAACCTCAATATTAAAATAATAAAAAAGAGCGCCAGCTTAATAGCGGACACTCTCTTTTAATATTATTTAAACGTTATTCTTATTTATCATCGGGGTTGTTTTCTTTAGATTTAACAGGCTGGTCAGGGCCTTGAAAGGTTGCATCAGTCGATTTTTCAGCAGCTATTTCTGAGGTCATAACGGTATGTGTGTTACCTCTGTTGACTAGATCGGTTAGTAAGTTCGTTACATCTAAGCCTGTTAACTCTTTTAAAGGTTCTTGTATTTGGGCCATCGTATTCGTAATCGATTTACTGTAAGAGGCTACTCCCTTTCCGTCGCCAGTGTCAATAATTTTGACTGATTCGATGTTCGATAATGGTGCTGCGATTTCTTTTGCGTATTGTGGGAGCATTTCGATGAGTTTTTCCACGATAATAACTTCACCATGTTGCGCAATTGCTTCTGCAAGTAGACGTTTCGCCTCGGCTTCTGCTTGCCCTTTTTGACGAATAACATCAGCTTCAGCAAGACCTTTTTCTCGTTCAATTTTTGCTTGCGTTTCCCCATCGATACGAGCTTTTTCAGCTTCAGCTTCAGCTTTTCTAGTTGTTTCGTAGAAATCAGCATCCGCTTTCGCCTTACGCACTTTCGCTTCTTGTTCCTCTAATTTAACCGCACGTTCACGTTCTAGATGACGAATACGTAAATCTTCCTCTTTCTTTTGCGCATGAAGTTTTAATTGTTCTTCTTGCACTTGTTTATCTAGTTTCGCTTTTTCTAACTCATATGATTGTTCTGATTTCGCTCTCGCACGTTCGGTTTCTTCTCT
>SKOL01000644.1 GCA_007120055.1 Anaerobacillus sp. | reverse complement strand
TAAGCCTTGAATTGGATGTTCTGACATAAAGTATACCCTCCTAACTTTGAATACCGTTCTGCTCATACAAATTTTCACTAACAAACTTTGGACGTTTCTTCCAATGTTTGAGGATTTGTAACGCTGCGACTATAGCATGCCCTAGCCGAAAGGAAAACATACACGAAATTTCCGTATGTGAAGTAAGTTGTTGAAAGGTTGGGTGAACTTCAATGACCGGTTCTGCTTTTAATTTCATATAATGAGACACGATACCTAAGGTGCTTCCTTTTATTCCCCAGACAGAACCTACTAAAGTCCCTGTAGTTGCTGCTTCACCAACCCCAAAACGACTTTTCCATGAAAATTGATGAATCGAAATTTTTCTTAAAAATCGTTTTACAATTTTATGAAAACCAATAACATGGCGTAAAAAATCTTTTACCTTTCGGATATCACGAATAATAATTTCCGGGGTAATTTTTTTCGTTTTTTCATTATCACTAACTGCCGAATGTTGTTCTTCTTTTACTATAATCGATGCCGAATCTTCATCTACTTTTAAGACAGGGACACTCACTTTATATGATGCCAAGCCAAAAAAGGTGGATATTTTTACGTTTAATTCATCATTATCTTGATCATGAAAGTACGTTAAGTTTACTTTTAATTTTGCAAACGGAAGCAATATAAAAAAAGACACTATTGATATTACTACCCACCAAATCCAATGCATGACAAAATCTCCCTTCTCTCACCATTATCACCCCTGATAAATGAAAATAAACAATGTGAAATTAAAAAAGTAGAATGAGGAAAGCGTTCAGCCCCTCATTCTACTTGAGTGAATTTTATCATTACCTAAAATTAACCATATCAATCTATATATAGTTGCTAACGATCTAACGCAACTACATATATTTATTTAATGGCCAATGATGAAATTCATTAACTTATTAAAAATTTATGTTTCTTCATGAATGACATACGTATCACCAACCATATCATGCAAGCCTTGCTTTTCTTTTTGAAAGGCAACAATAAGATATAGTGTGTACGTTATTGTAAATGCTTGTAAAATATAGCGACCTATAACTTCACGAAAAACAACTGACGACCACGTTAAGGCGCCCTCTTTCTTATTAATTACTTTTAGGCCAAAGACTCTTTTTCCTATCGTTTGCCCCCATTTTTTAGTTAATAAGACAAAGTAATGGAATGTAATCACAGCGACCAAAAGAGCATCAAGTGTAATAAAGGCAAAATTGATTTCTCTAATATTAGTCACAGCTACTAGGGGAGTCACGATAATCCCGTTAATACTAGCAACAATCACTAAATCTAACAAGTACGCCCAAAACCTCATCCAAAAACCCGCAAATTTATATTTCTTTTCTTCTACAATGATTGCTTCAGTTTTTTCATTTTCATCTAGGTTAAATTGCTCTTCTTTATACGTTTTTTCATCCATCATTTTTCACCACCTAATCTGCCTTATATAAATACATTAAAGTTGGTGAATTCGTTTGACGAACGAGTTGATTTAACCCAAGAGGATCTTGATGACGTGACATCAGATTTTGCGTTGTCATCGTTAAAAAAGATGGGAAACTAAAACGTGCCTCGTATTTCACGACATCTATTTCTCCTCGGCCAATTTCTTCACGCATAACGTCAATTGCATGATCTAAATTTCCTAACTCATCGACGAGGCCTAATTCTACGGCTTGTTTACCAGAATAAATTCTTCCATCAGCAATTGTTATTACTTTCTCTCTTTCCATCTGGCGACCGTTACTAATGACATCGACAAAAGATTCATAAGAATCATCAATAATAGATTGTAAAATTTGTCTTTCTTCGTCTGTCATTTCACGCATCGGAGACATTATATCTTTATGTACACCACTTTTTATCGTTTCAGATCGAATCCCGTATTTTTCAGCTAGTTCACTAATATTAATACTTTGCATAATGACACCGAGTGAGCCAGTAATTGTTGCTTCGTTAGCAAATATTTTATCGGCTGGTGACGCTATATAATATCCTCCAGATGCCGCCAAACTTGCCATTGAAACGTATACAGGTTTACGAAATTCTTCTTGTATTTCTACAATTAAATCATGGATTTCAGCACTTTCTACGACACCACCACCTGGTGAATTAACTCTTATAATAATTCCATCGACAAGATGATCTTCACTTGCATGACGTAACTTCGATATAAAATTTCTGTGGTTATACGTGACTGTTTCAAAGAGAGAAGGTGCATCATACCGCTCTTGAATAACACCATTTACATTTAATACAACAATTTTCCCTTGACCATTTCCCTTTTCAACTTTTTTCTCGAACCAAACATCCTCTTCATCAACTGCAAAAAAACCTGTCAATTGTCCAGTGGCAGTTGAGCTAATAGCACTTATTCCAATTGAAAAAAGGAAAAGTGCAAATGCTAAACCAAGCGCAATCCACCGTTTACTGCTCATAAAAAACAACTCCTATTCTTTTATAAAATTAATGAATTTCATAATTCATTATTGTCGCCAGAAAGATCAATATATAGTTGCGTCAAAACCTTTCGTAAACTATAAATTGCGTGATGTAGCTCATTTTTGTATATTCACTCAAATGATTAAATAAAATAAGCAGGATTTTCCTAAAATAATAAAGAAATAATAGTGATAGTATGACCAAACCTTGTACAACTTAAGATGAAGGAGAGATGAAAATGGCTGATCG
>SKOL01000466.1 GCA_007120055.1 Anaerobacillus sp. | reverse complement strand
GATTGAGAGAAACTAGTGGTTTAGAGTTTCTTTGGAAAATTGCGACGTTAGAGAAAGCGTTTGACGATAATGTTGATACAAGCATCTTAGTCGTTACACCGGAAAATTTAATGGAAAAACCGCTTTATGATTATGTGAAAAACTTAAATAGTACCGCCTCTTTTGAGACAGTATTATTCATAGAAGCAGAACGAGTTTTCACCGAATACGGGATGTTTATTCATACGTTTGTATTACGTTTAGAAGATTTACTGCAGCGGAAACCGCAATATGTGATCATGTCGCAATGGTATGAAGGTTTAGAAACCGCGGTTCGTAAAATAACGAAAGCAAATATTTATGATACGCTCGTAAAGATCCCTAGAAGTGAAAATTTCTACTATATTATATGGAAGAAAGAAGGTAAAAGGAATTTTCAAGAAACGGTTTTACCACGGTTAACACACCGGTTCATTGAAGCGGAAGCAGTACTTGCGACCGTCGCTTTAAAGTTCGATATTGAGACAATTCGTTTTTTATACCAAGATAAAAACCCTGTCTCAGAAAGTATCGAAGAGTTAATTGATAATCGCGAACATTTGCTTGATTACAACATTCCTACTTATTCGATTGACAAGTTTCGTGATCGCAGCTTTTTTCATCAATATTATTGGCAAGTCCCGGTTGAAGATCATAGCTTTTTACTCGTGCGTGATCTTAATTATAATGTCATCGATACGTTATCGCAGTGGTGGTCAAACGGAAAAAAAGGTCTATTTATGCAGATCGTTAGTCCGCCGTATTTGCTTCGCGACTATTTATCGACAACCGCTAATTATTATTTAAACAATAATCGGGTAATCTCACCGTTAGCACCAAGATTATCTGAAACAAGTTGGGGCACGGCGTACTTCTTAATTGAGCGGATGACACAATCGTTTATTTCTGAAGAAGAGTTAGGTAGTGTTTTAACACAAGTAGGTATTGAACATCCAAATGTTTTAGATGGGATCAATTTATTTTTCAAAAAATGCTTTGATCCAGAAGAAGATTACCAACATGCGATCGAAGTTCGAAAACAGCGTTTGTTTCACCCGAGAAAGAAAGAATTTTCCGACGTGCTTACGTATAAGCTTTCGGCGAGAATTAAAGATTCGCTGATTCCGAACTGGGGCCACTTTTATGACTTTAAAACTCAAACCGGCGAAACGGTAGGGCAGTTGTTTAAAGGGCACTTTTATCAAAATTACTTAGTTGGGCAACTTCATGCCTTTAACGGCAAGTTGTATCAAATTCGTCGTACTGATGAGAAAGTTGGGGTCGTTGACGTTAGTTTTGAAGCTTTAACAGAAAAAAGAATGTATCGACAAGATCGATCGTATATCATTGATAGGTTTGAAAATTGGGGGAAAGGGAAAGAGTATGGCTCAACTACGTTAAATATGAGCTTAGGTGAAAAGAATCTTAAAGTGCTAACCGATGGATACTTTTCATTTGATGGAGCTATTCATTTAAATCAGTTGACCAAACAAAACTATTACCCTTTATCGAGCAAAGAGTTTGAGCGTGCAAAGCGATCGTACCGGAACGGCAAAGTGCTAAAAGTAACGTTTAAAGGCGATGAAATTAAGAGTGTCGCGCGAGATAAAGTCGCATTCACACTGGCCTTTTTACTTAACGAATCGTTTTGTACCTTTTTTCCAAATGCGTATATGTACGTCGTCGCATCGACGCCTGTTGCTGAAGACTTCTTTGCAACAACAGACGAGGCGGCAACTGGCTTAAAACGAATTTTCCCTAGCCTTGAAACAAGTGGTAGTGATGCCGAAAATGATGATGAAATTTCAATTTATATTTTAGAAGATTCTCCATTGCAGCTAGGGTTAGTTGAAAGTGTTCAAGCGAATTGGACGCATCTATTAAATATTATCGATGATTATGTAAAATGGGTATTAGAGGATATTGACAGTCATAGACAATTTTTAATGTTTGGAGAAGAAACAATCGCAAGTCAATTCGATCTTGAAGGAGTTAAACATTTAATTGCGCCGATTCTTCCTGCGAAATCGTTAAACGAAACACGCCTTACCTTTATGGATAGACAGCCAAAAACAGTCGTTGATGAGAATATTGAAACGAGAGAATGTGACTTTTGTGCACGAGAATATTACGAGACAGAGTTTGAACAACTTGATGACGGTCGCGATCGTTGTTCGGCCTGTCGGAAAAGTGCGGTTAATCAAGTCGGTGAATTAATGAGCTTGTACCAACAAACTCGTCATTATTTTATTGAAAACTTTGGTATTGAGCTACGTCGTGAGATCGATGTGTATTTAATGAATGCTACTGAACTTCATAAAATTAGTGGCATGCCGTTTGTACCAAAAGCGGAATACAACCCAAGAATTGTCGGCAAAGCATCCATTGATGAGCAGCGTAATATTAACGTCTACATCGAAAATGGCTCACCACGATTACAAACATTGACGACACTCGCTCATGAGCTCGTTCACGTCTGGCAGTTTGATAATTTGAATGTGCATTACATGACGTTAGAAGAGCTCGAAGGCTTTGCCAGCTGGATTGAAGTCCACTTTGCAAAAGCGATCGGTGAACCACTTTATGCGAAAAAGATTGATCGAGAGTTAAGCACACGAAAAGACGCCTACGGAAAAGGTTATCGCCAAATGGTGCGCATATTAGAAGAACGAGATTTAAAATCACCGTTTCAGTTGTATGTGGATG
>SKOL01000005.1 GCA_007120055.1 Anaerobacillus sp. | reverse complement strand
GAAAACTTTGTATCACTTTCTCCTTTTGGTGAGTTTGTTTTTGAAAGGTCTAAGTATGAACACTTATTCAAAACAAAATATATTGTATCTGAGCAAGTTCGAAGATTTATGGAACAAAATCAACACCAGTCTATTTTTATTAAACAACAAATGCGTGAATTGGTTAAAAAGCTGAAATATGCTGACGGTTTATATAACGAACTATTTCATGAGAGATCATTTAATACAATTGATTTAGAAAAGATAACTTATCATTTATACAAGGGGGCAAGTAACGGGCAAACAGCTTTTAGGATAGCGTATAGATACGACGAAGTGAATGACAGTTTATACGCAAACTATTTATGGTTAGACCATAACCGCTATGAGCGTGATGCTCGAGAGGGAAAAGGTATCTATCAATCAGAAAAAGACTTTCAAGATTTAACAATAGAAACGTTGATATTGGGGGGGTAATTTTATGAGAAAAGTATTGCTTTCTTTTTTAGGATTATCAGAATATAAAGCTTGTTACTATTCTTATGAAGGAAAAAAATCGACCTACACTCGTTTTGTGCAAACAGCAATTTATGAGCACCTAGAAAATAACGATGCTTTAGATATTGTGTATGTTTTTGTAACGAAAGAAGCTAGGAAGAAAAACTGGGATGATAGTATAAGTAATCGGAGTAAAGAGCCATTAGAAGGACTAAGGAGTACTTTTGAAAGGATTGCCCCTTTAGCAAAAATCGAATTGGTTGAAATTAGTGGTTCTCAAGATAATGAAGCAAATTGGCAAATATTCGATTCTATCTTAGCGCAAATTGAAGATAGTGATGAAATTTATTTTGATATGACACATAGCTTCCGTTCCATTCCTCTCGTTGCGTTAATTGTATTAAATTATGCAAGAATGATAAAACGAGCAAAAATTGGGAGACTTATGTATGGGAATTTTGAGGCTTTAGGCCCTGTATACAAAATAGATGAAATCCCACCCGAAGAACGAATTGCACCAATTGTGGATGTTACTAATATGGTGTCACTTCTTGACTGGACAAATGGAGTAGATCAATTTATGAGATCAGGTAATGCTTCACTTATAAATGAGTTAACAGAAACAGAAACAGGACCCATTTTAAGAAGTAAAACTACTTCAAAACTAGAAAAGGATCAAGTAATTCCTTTAAAAGGTTTAGCTAAACAACTTGATAATGTTGGACGGGGATTTCAAACAGCTAGAAGTTTATCAATTTCAGATGAAATAAATTTATTAAGGGAAAAATTAGCTAAGGTAAGAGACGACTCCAGTTTGAAACGAGTAAAGCCATTGGTTCCATTACTTAATGAAATAGAATCTAAGTACTCGAACTTTAGTGATAATAAAATAATTAATCTTTTTGAACAAGCAAAGTGGTGTGAAGAGAATGATTTAATACAACCAGGATTTACTCTCCTACAAGAAAACTGTGTAACTGCTATATGTCATGTTTTAAATTTAGATGAAAAAGCAGAAAAAGTTAGAACTGATATCCATTCTGCTATTCATGCTCTGTTAAAGAAATGGCCCAAACATACATGGAAAGTACAGGATAAAGCACTAGTAGAAAAGGTTATCAACTTTCTGACACCATATCGAGATATTCTAAAACCTTTTGATAAGATAACAAGTTATAGAAACGACATTAATCATGCAGGTGCAAAACCAAATCCAGTTAGATTAGAAAATCTTTATAGATCTTTAAGGACTGAAATAGAAAATCTAAGACCATTCTTTATGGAAATGTCTGAAGTTATGAAACAAAAAGCTTTATAGTAATGAAATAACAAAGGAGAGATATATGTGACAAGAGACATCACACCTTTTCCTGATGATTATCTACCTAGTAAGCTATCAGATATTGTAAAAAAAAGTAATTTGGAAAGAAAAGAGTATCAAATACAATTAATTACACCAATGTTTGGTGGGGGTGTTGAAGCCAAAAAAACAGATTGTATTACACCCATTCGAGGTTCAACTATTCGTGGTCACCTACGCTTCTGGTGGAGAGCTACACGGGGTGCGAGATATTGTTCTGCGGAAGAACTATATAAAGAGGAAGAGAAAATTTTTGGAACGAATAATCAAGTGAGTTCCATAAGACTTTCAATAAGGATTAATAATGAGGGGGAAAAGGTAAATTATAACGAAATTAAACACTTACAATATGTTTTATTTCCATTTCAAGGACCTAATAAATATACAGCCGGTCAAGATGGAAGAAATGCTATTAAGTTTAAGTTAAGTTTAGAATATCCTAAAGAATTAAAGGATGATGTTCTGGCAGCAGTATGGGCTTGGATTAGTTTTGGGGGCATAGGAGCTAGAACGAGAAGAGGTTGTGGATCTCTTTTTAGCGAAGATATATCTCCATTGCCAATTGATGATATTAATAAGTGGTATAAAGAATGGCTTGATAAATTAGATATTAAGATAAGCTTAAAAACTAGGGAATGGCCTACACTCCCTAATACATTATTGGTAAATAAAACTGTTTTGCCACATACTACTGCATGGGACTCAGGGGTGAAAATCTATAAAAAATTCCGACAGTGGCGGACAAGAAGATTTGGGAGATCTTTGTGGCCAGAAGCGGATAGCATTAGGAGAATAACTGGAAATTCTGAGGATGACCACAACGAAACAATTACCACAGATCATAATAGATTTCCTAGGGCAGAATTTGGACTACCGATAAATTTTAAGTTTGCAG
>SKOL01000753.1 GCA_007120055.1 Anaerobacillus sp. | reverse complement strand
TCATTTTATCAGATATCTCCAACCCGTTTTGGTCTGAGGTTTTAAAAGGGGTGCAAAACGAATGTATGCGCATGGGGTACGGTCTAATGGTAAGCAGTTCTGGAGAAGACGAAATAATTGAGAAAGAAAATATTTTAACATTAAGAAATAAACAAGTTGACGGGCTAATAATAAATACAACTGGTAGGAATACTGAATTGTTTAACAGTCTAGTTGAAGAAAAGTATCCATTTGTCTTATTAGATCGCTCCTCGGATGTATCAAATATAGATACAGTAATTGTAAATAATATTTCAGGAGCAAAAATGTCAATCCAACATTTGGTTGATCAAGGACACCAACGGATCGGAATTCTTTTATACCCTCCCGGAAATAAAAGTCCTAGAATTGATAGACTACAAGGATATAAAGAATGTTTACAATTAAATGGAATTGAAATCGACGATAATTTGATTAAAATATGTGAGAATAAAACTGGAAGTGGAGTAGTGGCAACAAAAGAGTTGCTATCTTTAACAAACGATCCAACAGCTATCTTTTCAACAAATACAATATTGAATTTAGAGGTTATTATGGGTGTTAAGAAAGCTGGTTTAAAGGTTCCTGAAGATGTATCAGTAATTGGCTATGATGATTATCCTTGGGTTCCTCTTTTAGACCCTCCATTAACAACAGTCTCTCAACCTGCTTATGAACTGGGGGTGAAATCTACGGCGTTGTTAATTAAAAAAATGAAAAGGAAAAGACAACCAAAGCCTCAAACCATCCAATTGGAACCAGAGTTGATGATCAGAAGTTCTTGCTTACCACCGATTAATCAATGAAAGGGGGAATGAAATGGAAAGATTAAATGGTTAGGAAAAAGGCTTGCGAGAAGGATGTTTGGCGGAACATCAAATCACAAACCTTTGAAAAAACATTTCAGTTTAATAATACACTAGGGGGAGAAAATATGCAAAAAACTAAATTTGGATTATTAACCGTTGTTTTACTAGTAATATCATTACTCATAGGATGTTCTAAAGCTACGACTTCAAATGAAAATAATATTCAAAGTTCAGGAGATGATAACGCTTCACAAGAGGAGATTGTTTTAAGGTTAGGACATGGGACAGCAACTAGCTCTCTATATCACGCTGGATCAGTAAAATTTAAAGAGTTAGTTGAAGAAAAAACTGACGGGAAAGTGAAGATTGAAATATATTCAGACGGACAATTAGGTCATGATAGAGAATTAATAGATGCTATGGGACTTGGGTCTATGGATATGGGAATGGTTGGTGTTGAACCAGTTGTAACCTTAGCAGAAAAATTACAAGTAGTAAATTTACCATATTTATTTAAAGATCGTGATACAGCTTATTCTGTATTAGATGGTGAAGTTGGTAAAGAAATGGTTCAAGACCTTCCGCAGAAAAGTGGAATTCGTGTGCTAGATTATTTTGAAAATGGTTTTAGACATGTTTCTAATTCTAGAGGGGAAATAAATAGTATTGAGGATCTAAGTAGATTAGATATTCGTACACCGGAAAGTCCGGTTTCGCTTTCTATTTTCAGGGCTTTAGGCGCAAATCCAACTCCAATGTCTTTCGGAGAATTATATACTGGTCTTCAACAAGGAACAGTTGATGGTCAAGAAAACCCTGTATCGTTATTTTATACGACAAATTTTTATGAAGTTCAAGATCACCTTGCTTTAACTCGTCATATGTATTCACCAATGATGTTGGTTATTAGTGAACAAAAATGGTCTAGTATGTCCTCGGAAATTCAGGATGCCATTATAGAAGCGAGTGCTGAAGCAAGGGACTATGAAAGATTATTAAGCCAGCAACAAGAAGAAGAATATATTGAGAAAGTATTAGAAAAAGGTGTTACTATTACTGATCCAGAATTAGAACCATTTATTGAAGCGACAAGAGTTGTACATCAAGATTTTGAAGAAAAATTTCCTGAATTTTATCAAAGGTTATTAGAGGCAGTTAATTAAAATAAGGGGCTTTCATAGCCCCAACTGTTTTATTAAAGTATTCAAAATTTATTTGCACGTGAATTTTATAAATAAATAGCAAAAATAGTAGCCTTTATGCCGCATAAAGAGAGGTTTTAATTATGAAAGTGGTTAAGTTGGTAGATAAGTATATAGAAGAATTTCTATTAGTTATATTATCAATTATAATGGTAACCTTTATTGGTTTGCAGGTTTTTATGAGATTTGTCATGGGTTCATCTTTACCATGGTCCGAGGAACTTGCTAGATATTGTTTTATTTGGATGGTTTATATAGGGATTAGCTATGGAGTGAAAAGACAACGTCACATTAAGGTAGAAGTTGTTGTAATGTTATTGAAAGACAAAGGGAAAATTTTATTAAATATTATTGCTAATATTTTATTTCTTGCATTTGCAATTTTTGTTGTTATCTACGGTTATGATGTGTCCCAAAGACTCTTTCAATTCGGTCAAACAGCTGCTTCGTTGAATATTCCAATGGGCTTTGTATATATGGCAGCGCCAATCGGGATGGGGTTGACTGCTATTCGTATTCTACAGCAACTAGTTATTCAAATAAAAGCATTACTAGGTGCTGGAGATTTTCAGGTAAAAACAGAGCAAGAGCTAATTCTCGAAGAAGCAAAAAAATCGGATGGTAAAGGAGGAGAAAAATGACTTCTTTAATCCTTTTTGGAAGCCTTACTTTGTTTTTGTTACTAAGTGTCCCGATTGGTATATCGATCGGTTTAGCATCTTTAATAACAATTTTATATTCAAATGTTATTCCGTTAGAGTTTATAGTACAAGGTTTAGTCACTTCAGTAGACTCTTTTCCACTCATGGCAGTTCCTTTCTTTATCCTAGCAGGTGAAATTATGGGGAAAGGTGGAATATCAGAACGTTTATTTCGTGTAGCAAACTCAATGGTTGGTAATGTAACAGGAGGCTTTGCAATTGCAACCATTTTTACATGTATGTTTTTTGCAGCCATTTCTGGTTCAGGCCCAGCTACAGTAGCAGCCATTGGAGGTATTATGATTCCAGCAATGGTTCGCCAAGGTTATGATATAAAATTTTCAACAGCATTAGTTGCTGCTGCGGGTTCTATTGGTGTTATTATTCCACCGAGTATACCTATGGTTATTTATGGGGTTACAGGAAGTGTATCGATTGGCGATATGTTTATTGCAGGAATTCTTCCTGGTACTTTAATTGGTTTAGCTTTAATTATCTATGCTTATTACTACTCAAAGAAAAAAGGATACAAGGGTACTGGAGTTAAGCCCTCATTAAAAAACATTGGGAAAGAAGTGTGGGGAGCAAAATGGGCTTTATTAGTTCCATTCATTATTTTAGGTGGAATTTATGGAGGTGTTTTCACACCAACCGAAGCAGCAGTAGTTGCTGTTATATACGGTTTAATTGCTGGGGTATTTATTTACCGTGAATTAAAGGTTAAAGATATTCCAAGAGTAATGGCAGATGCTGCTTTAACGACAGCTACTGTTTTAATCATTGTAGGTACAGCTACTACTTTTGGACGTTTATTAAATCTTGAACAAATACCAAGAAGAATAGCCGATACTCTTCTAACGATATCAGATAATAAATTCGTCATAATAATTTTAATCATGTTATTGCTATTAATTATAGGTTGTTTTATGGAAACTATTGCATCAATCATTATTTTAACACCAATTTTATTACCAATAGGAATAAGTTTGGGCTATGATCCTATTCATTTTGGTGTAATTATGATTACCGGTTTAGCTATTGGCTTTATTACTCCACCATTAGGGGTTAATCTCTTTGTAGGATCTGGTATATCAGGAGTTTCTATTGAGTCTCTTTCAAAAGCAATAATACCGTTTTTTCTTGCAATGGTATTTACGTTGCTACTTATTATCTTTATCCCACAAATTTCTCTGTTGCTGCTTAATTAATAATTAATGAAATAGTCTTGGAGAGGAATAAAGATACTAATTTAATAGAAAGTTAAGAATACTGATATAAATTTATTGTTTGTATGTCATTAGACTAGGCTTTCTATAAATTAGTTTTGGAAGACACTATATTTTAAGCGATATTTTTTATTCCTTGTTAGCTATATATATTTGAGTATCAATACAGGTAACAGCTTAAACAAGATAAGGAGAGGAATTTTATGCACATAAAACCAGAACACTTAAAAGCTTTTGTTAGCGATGTTTTTAAATCTGCTGGTTTAACCCAACAGAATAGTGAAATCGTTGCTGATAGCTTAGTTTCAGCAAATCTTCGTGGCGTCGATTCTCATGGAGTAACTAGGATCCCAATATACGTTGAACGGCTAAAGTCAGGTGCCGTTAACCCCAATCCTAATGTAAAAGTGATTGATGAAAGTGAATCAACACTTTTATTAGATGGCAATAATGGTATGGGACAAATAGTTGGATCGAAGGCAATTGAACTAGGAATGGAAAAGGCTAAAAAAAATGGGGCCGTTTATATAGGTGTTAAACATTCTACTCATTTTGGAACAGGGGCTTATTTTATTGAGCAAGCGGTAAAAAATGATTTAATTGCCTATGCAATGTCAAACGCCCCATCAACTATGGCCCCTTGGGGTGGTTTAGAACCTTACTTTGGAACAAATCCGTATGCATTTGGTGTGCCGGCGGGCAAAAATACACCTATAATTTTTGATATGGCCACAAGTGTTGTTGCGAGAGGGAAAATTATTTCCTCTGAAGCAAAAGGGGAAGATATTCCTTTAGGATGGGCAATTGATAAACAAGGACGGCCAACAACAAATGCTAAGGAAGCGCTAGAAGGGTCTGTATTACCATTTGGAGGACCTAAAGGTTACGCGATTTCGTTAATGATCGACGTAATGAGTGGAGTGTTGACTGGTGCCGGGTTTGGACCACACGTAAATAACATTTACGGTGATTTTGACAAGTCTCAAAATGTAGGTCATTTCTTTCAACTAATAGATATTAATCGTTTTATGTCAGCTGATCAATTTAAAGAGAGAGTGGACATGATGATAGACGAGATTAAATCTGCACCAAAGGCTGAAGGTGTTGATGAGATATTCTTACCAGGTGAAATAGAACTAAATATAGAAAAAGAAAGGCTTCAAAATGGAATTAATCTTGGTCAGGAGGTGTATGAGTCTATTAAAGAGGTAGGATTAGAGGTTGGGGTAGATATAGAAGCCTTCAAAACACTTTAAATTAGGAGAGGTGTAAAAAAATTGAATTTATTAAGCCGAGTTTTTAGTTACGAATTACCAACAGAAATTGTATTTGGATTGAATTCAATTCAACAACTTTCAGAGAAAGTCAAAGAATTGGAAGGTAAAAGAGTATTAGTTATTTCTGATCCTGGTGTAAAGGATGTAGGAATATTAGATAAAGTAACAGTTTGTCTTGACGATAGTGAAATAGTTTTTGATACATTTTGGGATATTGAAAGAGAGCCTGATGTAAAGACTATTAAAAAAGCTACAGACAAAGTGAAAGAATTTAATGCTGACATCATTGTGGGTGTAGGTGGGGGAAGTGCACTTGACGCTGCTAAGGCTGTAGCTGTTATGGCTACTAATGAAGGGGATATTATCGATTATGCTGGGCTAAATAATGTGAAAAACGGTGCGCTACCTACAATTTGTATCCCTACAACTTCGGGCACGGGTAGTGAAGTGACTATATGGACTGTTATTTCTGATAAAGAAAACAATCGGAAATTTGGAATTGGTGGTAGGGAGGTTGCACCAACTATAGCCCTATGTGATCCGAATTTAACATTAAGTTTACCGGGATCTATGACTGCAGCAACAGGAATTGATGCGCTAACTCATGCCTTAGAATCTTTTGTAAACAAGGCAACACAACCAATTTCTGAAACCCTATCTCGTGAAAGTATTAGACTTATATCAAAAAGCCTTCGAAAAGCAGTTCATCAAGGAGATAATGTAGAGGCACGTTACGACCTGTTACTTGCTAGTACAATTGCTGCAACAGCATTTAACCCTACAAGGCTAGGTCTAGCTCATGCATTATGTATGCCTCTAGGCGGAAAGTTTAAAGTGCCACATGGAATTGCTAATGCTATATTGCTTCCGCAAGTTATGGAGTTTAACTTAATTGGAAATCTTGAGAAATTTAAAGAACTAGCAGAAATTTTTGGAGAAAAAACGGAAGGCTTATCTTTAATCGAAGCAGCAGAGTTATCAGTTAAAGCAGTTAGAAAGTTAAGCCAAGATGTAGGTATACCTGTAGGTTTAAGAGAGTTTGGAGTAACAGAAGATGACCTTGACTATATTGCCGAAGGTGCTATTGGTAGTGATAATGTACTTGTTAATCCTCGAAAACCATCATTAGAGGATCTAAAAGAGATTGTCAGAAAATCTATTTAAATTAAACATAAATTATGAATGGGAGTGGTATTGTGAGTATTAAAACAGAAAATAAAATCTATAAAAATTTTATTAATGGTTCATGGGTAGAAAAAAATGAAGTTTACGAGGTTACTAACCCTGCAGACAAAAATGAAATAGTAGGTAAGTTTCCTTTAGCTAATGAAGAAGATGTAAATGATGCCGTTCAAAGTGCACATAATGCTTTTCAAACATGGAGAAAGGTTCCAGCATCTGAAAGAGCTTCCTATATTTATCGCTTTATTGAGTTATTAGATCAAAATAAAGAGCGATTAGCTAAAGCACTTACACAAGAGCAAGGAAAACCTTTAACTGAAGCTTTAACAGAAGTTACCCGTGGAGTAAGTGAAATGCGTTTTGTTGCAGGTGAAGCTGTTAGACTTGATGGAATAACTTTACCAAGTGATCGTCGAGGAGTTATTAACATGTCTGTACGAGTACCAATTGGTGTCGTCGCTGCAATTACTCCATGGAATTTCCCGGTATTAACACCACTAAGAAAAGTTGTACCTGCTCTTGTATGTGGATGTACAGTTGTATTAAAGCCAGCAACTGATTCTCCTCTAACTTCTGTTATTATTACAGAATTATTAGAAGAAGCAGGTGTACCTGCCGGGACTGTTAACTTACTACTTGGTAATGGAAGAAAAGTAGGAGAAGCTCTAGTGAGTCACCCATTAGTAAAAGGAGTATCATTTACTGGTTCAACGCAAGTAGGGCGTAGTATAAATGAAACTGCTTCCAAAAACTTAACAAAAGTTCAATTGGAATTAGGTGGAAATAATCCGGTTGTTGTTGCGGACTATAAAGAATTAGAAAGTGCCGCTACACAAATTGTTGGTGGATGTTTCGGGAATGCTGGTCAACGTTGCACAGCTATAAAGCGTGTTATTGTTCTTGATAAGCATGCTGAAGAGCTAGAAAAATATCTAATAGAAAAAGTGGAAAATCTTAAAGTAGGTAATGGTTTAAATTCAGAAACTAACATTGGACCAATAGTTAGTGAGGGAGCAAGAAACACACTAAATGAATATATGGAGATTGCTAAAAAGGAAGGTGCCAATATTTTATTAGGTGGTCGTAACCTTACTGAAGGCGAATATGAAAGTGGCTATTATTTTGAGCCAACTGTAATTTCCGGTGTAACTCCTGATATGGTTGTCGCAAAAGAAGAAATTTTTGGACCTGTTCTAACAATTATTAGAGTTTCTTCAATCGAGGAAGCAATTGAAATTAGTAATAATACAGAATATGGTTTAACGGCAGCTGTGTTTACGGACAATATGAATTGGGCTTATCGCTTTATGGAAGACGTAGAGTCTGGAATGATTCATATTAATAATGGAACTGTTAGTGAAGGGCATATGCCATTTGGTGGAGTGAAAAACTCTGGGCTTGGACCATTTTCAATCGGTGGCACCAACAAAGACTTTTATACAGAGTTAAAAGTTACGTATATTCAACATCAATAAAAAATTTTCCTTAAATCTAAAACCGGTTTCAGAAACCGGTTTTAGATTTAAAACTTTATTAAAAAGGAGACAATATTAATGAATAATATAGGATTTCGTATTTTTCCTCTAGAAAAGAGAGCACCAAAGGAGTTAATTGATCAATATCGTACATTTGTAACCCCTCATATATCTGATAATATGAACAGATTAAATAGTGTTGACTCTTCTATTCACCCTATTCATACACATGGAACTTTAGTAGGTTCGGCATTTACAGTTAAAACACGCCCAGGTGATAATTTACTTGTTCATAAGGCTATTGATATGGCTGAGCCGGGGGATGTAATAGTAGTAGATGCAGGAGGAGATGTTACAAATGCAATTATGGGTGAAATTATGGTTAGAATTGCACAAAAAAATGGAATAGCTGGATTTGTAATAAATGGTGCAATTCGTGACTCTAAGGAAATTAGAGAAATGAATTATCCTCTGTATGCCAAAGCAGTAAGCCATCGCGGTCCATATAAAGATGGTCCAGGTGAAATTAATGTACCTATCCAATTAGCTGGTGTAGTTGTAAATCCTGGGGATATTGTTGTAGCAGACATGGACGGAATCGTAATTGTGCCATTAGAAGAAGCCACAGAAATTAAAGAACGAGTTTATGGAACTATGGAAATGGAAAAAAAAATGATGGTAGATATAGAAGAGGGCACAATTGACCGAAGTTGGATAGATGACTTACTACGAAAAAAAGGTTGTCAGGGAGTTTGAACATATGAGAGTAATAGTTGCACCAGATTCGTTTAAAGGGTCTATCTCAGCTAAAGATTTATGTTCGTCCATAACTGTAGGTATAAAAAAGGTTTTTTCTGATGCTGATGTAATTGAAGTCCCAATGGCTGATGGTGGTGAAGGTACAATGGAAAACTTAGTTTATGCCACTGATGGAAATGTACTTTCTATTAAAGTAAATGACCCATTAGGTAGAGAAATAGAAGCCTCTTATGGTGTTTTAGGAGATGGGCAAACAGCCATTATTGAGATGGCTCAAGCTTCTGGGTTACCTTTGTTGACTGAAGATGAAAGAAACCCCTTAATTACTAGTAGTTTTGGAACAGGGCAATTAATTTTGGATGCACTTGATAGAGGATATAGAAGTTTTATTATTGGACTTGGCGGGAGTGCTACGAATGATGGTGGCACTGGAATGTTAAAAGCTCTAGGTGTAAAGTTTTTTAATAATAATAAAGAAGAGCTTGACGATAACGTTGAATCACTAAAGGATCTGTCATATATAGATTTAGCAAACATTGATGATCGAATCAAATCTTCAAAATTTATAGTTGCTAGTGATGTTACTAACCCATTATGTGGCACAAATGGTGCCTCACATATTTTTGGTCCACAAAAAGGTGCAACTCCAGAAATAGTTCAATTACTAGATAAATCCCTAAAAAGTTATGGTCAAATTGTACATCAGCAATTAGGGGTTAATGTATTGGACATCCCTGGGGCTGGAGCTGCTGGTGGAATGGGAGCTGCATTGATTGCTTTTTTAAATGCAGAAGTAAACAGTGGTATTGACATTACAATGAATGTAACTAAACTTCAAGAGTTAGTTAAAGACGCTGATATTGTAATTACAGGTGAAGGGAAGTTTGACAGTCAGACATTAGCTGGTAAGGTAATAGCCGGAGTGAGTTACGTAGCAAATAGAGAGAAAGTTCCTGTTATAGTACTTTGTGGTATTAATGAGTTAAAAAGTAATGAAATGGATGAAATTGGTGTTGTATCTGCTTTTTCCTTAGTTCCAGGACCATGTACGCTTAACGATGCTGTTAGAAATGCACGGGAATGGGTAGTTGACCGAACGGAACAAATTATGAGGATGTATCAACTAATAAACTCCCAAAAATAAAAAAGACTTTGTTAAAGTTATAGCTAGAACTCTTAGGTTAAATTAAGGAGGAAAAACAAACATGAAAATAGTAGTACTTGATGGGTATACTTTAAACCCGGGTGATTTATCTTGGAAAGACTTGGAGAAACTAGGTGACTTAACTGTTTATGACCGTACAACATTTAATGTTGAAGAACAAGATAAAGTTATTGATAGAATTGCGGATGCAGAAGTTGTTTTTACAAATAAAACACCGATTACAAGAGAAACTATAAATCAACTACCCAAGCTAAAATATATTGGTGTTTTAGCAACAGGCTATAATGTTGTTGATACTAAAGCAGCTAAAGAAAAAGGTATCGTTGTAACGAATATCCCAACTTATGGAACAGATGCAGTTGCCCAACTGACGTTTGCTTTATTACTAGAAATGTGCCACCATGTTTGGGACCATAGTGAAGAAGTAAAAAAAGGGGCATGGACTAATAATCCTGATTGGTGTTTTTGGAAATATCCACTAATTGAATTAGCAGGAAAAAATATTGGAATTATTGGGTATGGTAAGATCGGTCAGGCTGTTGGACGTGTTGCACAAGTCTTTGGTATGAATGTATTAGCCTATGATGCCTATAAAAATGAGGACCTTGAAAGTGATACGTTAAAATACGTAGAACTAGATGA
>SKOL01000017.1 GCA_007120055.1 Anaerobacillus sp. | reverse complement strand
GCTTCAACCTTTTGTTGGTCACCTGTTACTTGGACGGTAACACTTTCTTTTCCGACATCAATAATCGTTGCCCTAAAAGGATTAATCACTGCAGCAATTTCGGCGCGTTGTTGTGGACAACTAAATACTTTAATAAGTACTAGCTCTCTTGACATGATCGATTCGTCGGTAATGTCAGAAACTTTTAAAACATCAATTTGTTTGTTGAGCTGTTTAATCACTTGTTCAATACTTCTTTGATTATCTACAACTACAACAAATGTCATTCTAGAGATCGCTGGATTTTCTGTATGACCTACAGTAATACTTTCAATGTTGTAATTCCTTCTAGCGAGCATCCCAGTTACTCTATTCAACACACCGGAACTATTATTTACTGTTGCTGTAATAATGCGTTTCATTCTGGCTTCACCCCAATCATTTCATGTAACCCCTTGCCTGGAGCTACCATCGGATAAACATTTTCCTTGTCGGCAACTCTAAAATCGATTAATGCAGGACCGTCATGAGCTAACATTTCTTCAATCGCACCATCTAAATGAGCTACATGGTCGACTCTAAATCCTTTAATATCGTAAGCTTCGGCAAGTTTCACAAAATCAGGTTGAACAGGGAATAATGAATTTGAATACCTTTCTTCAAAAAATAACTGTTGCCATTGGCGAACCATTCCTAGTGAACTATTATTCACTATAACTAACTTAATTGGTAACTTCATTTCTTGAACTAAGGACAGCTCCTGTAAAGTCATTTGAAACCCTGCATCACCCATAAAAGCAATGACTGGCGTTTTCGGCTCCGCTAACTGTGCACCAATAGCCGCTGGAAACCCGAAGCCCATTGTTCCTAAGCCCCCTGATGTAACGAAACGATTCGGCTTTTTAAATTTGAAGAATTGCGCCGTCCACATTTGATGTTGCCCGACGTCTGTCGTAACGATGGCTTCACCGTTTGTTTTTTCATAAATTCGTTCTATTAATTGTTGCGGCTTAATAACTTCAGGATCTTCTTTATACCAAAGAGGATATTCTTGCTTCAATTGCTTTAACTCTTCATTCCATAACGAGTTTTGTCCTTTAACCCCATTTTGATTAATTAATTCTTTTAATGCTTCCATCGCATCAGCAACAATCGGAATTTGCGTTTCAACGTTTTTACCTATTTCTGCAGGATCAATATCGATGTGAGCAATTTTTGCGTTAGGTGCAAACTTCTCTAAGTTTCCAGTCACTCGATCATCAAACCGACTTCCAATACTAATAAGTAAATCACTTTCGTAAATCGACATATTTGCTGGATAAGTTCCATGCATTCCAGCCATTCCTAAAAATAATTCGTGATCTCCAGGAAAAGCACCTAGCCCTAATAGAGTGCTAGCAATTGGAATTTGTTGTTGCTCAGCATACTCAAGTAATTGTTCAGAAGCCCCTGCATGTAATACCCCTGCTCCAGCCAAGATGACAGGCTTTTTAGCACTACTAACTGCTTCGACAAGCTTCCTTATTTGCAACTTATTTGGCATAATTGTCGGATGATAGCCCGGTAAATTTACCTCTTGACTGTAGTCAAATAAACCAGTTTCAATCGAAACATCTTTCGGCAGATCAATCAAGACGGGCCCAGGCCTTCCTGTAGTAGCAATATGAAACGCCTCTTTTATGATTCTTGGTAGGTCATTAACATCTCGTACTTGGTAATTATGCTTTGTTATAGGCATTGTTAGTCCCATCACGTCTGACTCTTGAAAGGCATCAGTTCCAATGACTGAAGTTGCCACTTGCCCACTAAAAACGACTAATGGTAATGAATCCATCATTGCATCGGCAATTCCTGTAATTACATTTGTCGCCCCTGGACCACTCGTGACAACTACAACCCCTGGCTTTTTAGAAACTCTTGCGTAACCTTCAGCGGCATGGACAGCTCCTTGCTCATGCCGAGCTAGAATATGGCGAATTCCATCTTGATGAATTTCATCGAACGTTGGTAAAATCGCCCCGCCAGGATACCCGAATAGTACCTCTACCTCTTCTTGCTTCAAAGCTTCGATCAACATTTTTGAGCCTTTCATCATTTGCTTTTCACTAGATGCAACTGCTTGCTTCTTTCTCAACTTGGTGCTCATTTTTGTTCCCCCTTACAAGTTGGATTTTATAATACAGCTCATGGCCGTTAGTGACAGGCGAGAAATAAGTCACTTTTCAATTTTCCTAAAAGCCAAATGATCCCCTTAACTTTAGTTCATTAACAGATAAACCCTTCATCGAATTAAAGCATTTTAAGAAAAAGAAACCTTTTCACCCCTTAAAACAAGCATAAAAAATGCTTTTTAAAAAAGGGGTGAAAAGGTTTCTTTTCACGGTACCACCCTTGTTCATGGTCATTTTTGCAAATCACCACCTCAGGAACGATTAAATCGCTCTTTTTGATAACGAGTGACGGTATCACTCGACCAATCCTACTAGAATTTCTTTCGGAATGGCACTCAGAGGGGAGTTCGAAATAAGGGGTAACACCACTTTTCAGCAACCAGTGACTCTCTGTAGATACCGGTCCTTAAATCTACTTTTCCTCTTCAACGTTTTTAGTATAAAGTTTGTTTTTTTAAAATTTCATTACCCCACCTGTATTTGCCGAAGTAACAAGCTTTGCATAACGTGCGAGATAACCTTTTTTCACTTTAGGCTCTGGGACAACGAAAGCTTTTTTACGAGCTTCGAGCTCTGCCTGGGTAGCATCTAAATGAATCGTACGATTTGGTAAATCAATAATAATTCGATCACCATTTTCTATTAAAGCAATTGGGCCTCCTTCAGCTGCCTCGGGTGAAATATGACCAATCGAAATCCCTCGTGAAGCTCCGGAAAACCTTCCATCTGTAATTAAGGCAACTTCCTTACCAAGCCCTCTTCCCATAATTGAAGAAGTAGGTGCCAACATCTCAGGCATTCCCGGCCCACCTTTCGGACCTTCATAACGAATGACTACTACATGACCAGCTTTTACAGTACCATTCTCAATTCCAGCTAAAGCCTCTTCTTGTGAATTAAAAACAATTGCTTTCCCATCAAACGTTTCAATACTTGGATCAACACCACCGACTTTAATAACAGCGCCATTAGGAGCAATATTTCCAAATAAAATCGATAAACCTCCGACAGGACTATATGGATTATCTTTACGACGAATCACTTCATCATTCGTAATCTCAGCATCTTTGACACCTTCATATAAAGATTTTCCAGTAATCGTGATGCGGTCTGGATGAATAGCACCTTCAATAGAACAAAGCTCTTTAATAATGGCACTTACCCCACCGGCATTATGAACATCTTGCATTGAATAATCAGATGCAGGACTAATTTTTGATAAATAAGGAACTCTTTTTGCTACTTCATTTATTCTTTCTAAGTCATACTCTATTTCTGCTTCATTTGCGATCGCTAGCGTGTGTAGGACTGTATTTGTAGATCCACCCATTGCCATGTCTAATGCAAAAGCATCGTCAATCGCTTCTTTTGTAACGATATCTCTTGGGCGAATATCTTTTTCAATTAAATTCATTAGTTGGTTAGCAGCATCTTTAATTAATTTTTTTCGATCTTCTGATGTTGCAACAATGGTTCCATTCCCTGGCGGAGTCAAACCTACCATTTCCATTAGACAATTCATTGAATTTGCCGTAAACATACCTGAACATGAACCACACGTTGGACACGCTGATGATTCTATTTCTAGTAGCTCTTCTCGAGACATTTTTCCAGATTGGAAGGCACCAACACCTTCAAAAACAGAAGCTAACGATAAACTTTTACCATCTTTCGTTCGGCCTGCTTCCATCGGACCACCTGTTACAAATACTGACGGGACATTCGTCCGTACCGCAGCCATTAACATTCCAGGTGTAATTTTGTCACAGTTTGGAATATAAAACACTCCATCGAACCAGTGGGCATTAATCACTGTTTCTGCTGAGTCACAAATGAGTTCACGCGATGGTAAAGAATAACGCATTCCTATATGTCCCATCGCAATACCATCATCGACTCCAATAGTATTGAATTCAAACGGAACGCCCCCCGCTTCCCTGATCGCTTCTTTAACGACTTCTGCAAACTTATTTAAGTGAACATGGCCTGGAATAATATCAATATATGAATTACAAACACCTATAAAAGGTTTATTCATATCTTCTTCTTTAACACCTGTTGCTCGTAACAAACTTCGATGTGGTGCTCTATCAACACCTTTTTTTATCATGTCGCTCCGCATTTTATCTACATCCCTTAATATATTTTCTTTAGCCTACTTGAGTTTGTTCATCTCTCGAATATACTTTGACTCCATCTTTTACAACATGTTCTCGGAACTGTTTTAATAAATCATTTGTTACGGTGCCTGGTTTCCCATCTCCGATTATTCTACCGTCTACTTTAACAACAGCGATTACCTCTGCAGCTGTACCAGTTAAAAATACTTCGTCAGCTACGTAAACATCGTGCCTCGTAAATGGTTCTTCTTTGACGACATACCCTAAATTTTCAGCAATTTCCATAATTGCTGCTCGTGTAATCCCTTCGAGTGCTCCAATGTAACCAGGTGGTGTTCTCAATACATTCCCATTGACGATAAATACGTTATCAGCTGAACCTTCAGCTACATAACCTTCACTATTTAGCATGAGCGCCTCACTGACCCCCGCCAAACTCGCTTCTATTTTTACTAAAATATTATTTAAGTAATTTAATGATTTCACCTTTGGACTTAACACATCAGGACGATTTCGCCTTGTTGCTACCGTAACAATCTCGAGCCCCGATTTATAAAGCTCTTTTGGGAAAAGTGTGAGCTCTTCAGCAATGACAATGATTTGCGGTTTTGGACAAGATTTTGGGTCTAACCCTAAGTTACCTACACCTCGTGAAACTACAAGACGGATGTACGCATTAGTAAGTAGATTTTTCTTCAAAGTTTCGATGATAATCTCAGTCATCTCATGTTTAGAATGAGGAATGTTAAGTAAAATAGCTTTTGCAGAATTGTACAAACGGTCTAAATGTTCGTCTAAGCGATATACATTTCCATCATAAACACGAATACCTTCGAACACCCCATCGCCATATAAAAAACCGTGATCATAAACTGAGATTTTCGCTTCTTCTTTTTTTACAAATTGTTCATTTAAATAAATCCACTGCTCGCTCACCTTTTCACTCCTCTCTATTGTTAATGCAAAAAATATATAAAGATAGTGTTAATATAATTTAATATGTTAATAAATGTTTCTTTAGCTCTAATCTACTGAAGGAAAAATTTACCCCAATACTCATCTTGAAAGCTACCTTCAATAATAAATTGAATTTTTAGTTTTTTATAAATATAAAAATTCAATTATTTACATTCACTGGTTGAGTGTGATTATTTAACAAAAATACTCTTTATTTAAGTCGTTGTTTTTTGTATTTGAGGATTATAATACGCCGTTTTACCTCACTGGTCAACCACTTTTTTAAAATAATTAGATAATTTAGAACAATCTCTCTTTTTGTATACGCTTACAATGTTGTTACCATTATGTTTCTCTATTTTTTAAAAAATTTAAAGTTTTTTATATTTATTGATAATTACCTGTGGGTTGGATAATTTTTTTAATTTATGTCAATGATGATATTGGTGATGGAGATGAATTTAATATTAGAATATTTTTTTCTTACAATTGTTTTTTTTACTTTGCTATATGTAGGAACTAAACAAAAAAAGACAAAGGGAATTATCGCTGTAAATGATTTGCGGCACCTTTGTAAGTCTGAGGTAGAAAAGAAAATTTATGACGGTTTGCAAAAACGGGGAGTTTACGTTAGCCCTTCCATTAAATTTGGCTATTGCACAATCCCAATGGCACTTGAACCGTACAAAATTGCAATTTTCACTTATCCACATAGCAAAGTGGCGTTATTGAAACGACTGAAACTTAAGCAGCATGAGTTGTATTTACGTAGCTTCGGATGGAAAGTTTTAAAGTTCCCTCAAGAGACAATACAAAAAGATGTTAATGAAGCTTTAAACAAAATAACTATCCAAGTGAAAATCAGAAATGTTTAGTAAAAAATGCGCAAAAAAAAGCTTAAGCCATATGGCTTAAGCTTTTTAATTATGTATGAATGGCGTCCCAGGAGAGATTCGAACTCCCGACCCTGGCATTAGAAGTGCCATGCTCTATCCAGCTGAGCTACTGGGACAATTTTTGGAGCGGGTGATGAGAATCGAACTCACGACCAGAGCTTGGAAGGCTCTTGTTTTACCACTAAACTACACCCGCATGTAAAATTTACTTTTTAATCTATAATTTCCATCGCCACAAGGGCCTTATCATGTCTCTTCCTCTACCAGTTTCTCATAGAAGTGTATCCGTCGAGACAACTCGTAGCCTCATCACAGATGCTTCGCTCGTGGCTCTTGTTTTACCACTAAACTACACCCGCATTTATAATTTACAATTTACAATGTACAATTTTTAATGTTTTAAATTTTAAATTGATAAGGAATAAAAAGCACTTAATTAGTGACAAGTAATAGTATATAACAGAGTCGCCTCTATGTCAAACAATTTTCAGTTTAGCAAAAGAGATCCTCAAGTATGCTTTTGCATTTATTGAAAATCTCATTTGCTTTTTAACTGAGTGAATTTCATAATTACCAAAAATGAGCCACATCACGCAATATATAGTTTACGAACGGTTTTGACGCAACTATATATTGATCTTAATGGCGGAAATAATTAATTATGAAATTCATTAAACTAATATTACACTAATTTAAAGTTTTCTTTCAAGTCTGCTACTTCATTACCTAAATGGTCATAAAAAGTAACTAGAGCCTCTTGTGATTTTTCAAAATCAACGATGGCGTAGCTACGTTCAAGCCTTTTTCTAGGGAGGCGAAAGCTTCCTGGATTTATGTATAACACTCCATTTTCTACAAACGCAGCCGCAATATGGGAATGCCCAAAACATACAAGTTTAGCGCCAAGCTCTTCCGCACGATAAGAAAGCTTTACCGCTGACATTTTCACGTTATGTAAATGCCCATGTGTAACAAAAACTTTTAATTGATCTTTTTCATAAAAAATTTCGTCCTCATATTTTTTATCAAAATCACAGTTCCCCCCAACAATAAGTAGTTTTTCGTAAGCGGAAAAACTTTGTTTAGGAAGTTCTGAATCGCCACAATGAATTATTAAGTCGACTTTGTGTTTATTTCGATCAAAAACTTGAAAAAGCTCTTCTTTTAACCCATGACTATCGCTAATGATCAAAACTCTCATACAATAAATACTCCTTTAGAAAACTTGGCGTATAGTTAAGATTTCCTTTAAATGTTTAAGTGCGTTGGCACGATGGCTAATTTCATTTTTTTCTTGTTTCGAAAGCTGGGCCATCGTTTTATCTAAAGCAGGAATAAACATAATCGGATCATAACCAAAGCCATTGTCACCGATTGGCTCCTGTGTAATCACACCATCACATGTTCCGTCAACAACAACCGTTTTTTTCCCTGGTAACGCTAGTGCTAAAGAGCAATGAAAACGAGCGCTGCGTTTGCTTTCAGGGACATTCTTTAATTCATCAAGAACTTTATTTAGATTTGCTTGGTCATCTTTATTCATTCCCGCATAACGAGCAGAGTAAACTCCTGGCCTACCATCAAGAGCGTCGACAATTAATCCTGAATCATCTGCTAGTGTAGGAATATTGAACTCACGAGCAATCGTTTCTGCTTTTTTAATTGCATTTTCTTGAAATGTTGTTCCATCCTCTTCTACATCGATCGCATTTTCCATGTCTAATAACGTTTTAACTCGAATATTGAATGGAGCAAACAGTTGTTCAAAATCTTTAGCTTTACCTTGATTTTTCGTAGCTATTAAAATTTCTTCCAAAATGGTTCCTCCTATACTTCTTCTTTTGAAAGAACTTTAATCTTGTCAGCGAATTCACCTAAAACGGCTCGTTGTTCATGAAATAATTCATTTACACCTTTCTCGGCAAGATCTAAAAGTTGATTTAGTTGCTCTCTAGAGAAAGTGGCTTCTTCTCCAGTTCCTTGAAGTTCAACAAATTGACCACTACCTGTCATAATGACATTCATATCAACGTTAGCACTTGAGTCTTCAATATAATTCAAATCAAGAATTTCTCCTAATTTTGGATCAACACCAACAGAAATTGCAGCTAAATAATCTTTAATCGGGAACTTATTGATCTTGCCTTCAGCCATATATTTTTCAACAGCTAAAACTAACGCTACAAATGCACCAGTAATCGAAGCGGTTCTCGTTCCACCATCCGCTTGAATTACATCACAATCAATCCAAATCGTTCGCTCGCCAATTTTATCTAAATCGATCACTGATCTAAGTGCTCTACCGATAAGTCGTTGTATTTCCATCGTTCTTCCCGTGACTTTTCCTTTTGACGACTCCCTAATATTTCTTTGTTCTGTCGCTCTTGGCAACATTGAATACTCTGCTGTAATCCAGCCTTTACCTTGATTTCTTAAAAACGGCGGTACACGATCTTCAATACTCGCTGAACAAATAACTTTCGTTTCTCCTACCGTTATTAATACCGAACCTTCTGGATGTTTTATATATTGAGTTTCTATATGTATTGGTCTTAATTCGTCTAATTTTCTACCGTCAACACGCATTATCCAAATTCCTCCTTTGATTGATTCTTTTCTATCATACCAATGTTTAGTTTACACTACAAACGTAAAATTCCACTTGAGTATGTTTCCCAATTGCACCTTAGTAAATACTATAGAATATGAAAGAAGGTGCCAGCGTTTGTGCATACCTACGTCTTCACTAATAGAGAGAATAAAGGCATTTCTCTCTATTTAGTCCGTAACAGGTGGTATACACTACGCTTTTTGACACCTTCTTAAAACTATATTTTAATAGCTTACTGCATTTACTTTTAAAGGTCTTGAAACAGGCTCAGATAAAAACTCCCCAGATGCCATTAAAACTTCACTATCACCATTTACTTGTATCGCAACTTTATCAACCCCTGGCTGCTCAGTTAATGACAATACAAGTAGATTTAATACTTCATCACTAATCGCCGTTCCTTCAATATGGTTTAATAAAGATTCATTAAAATTTAAAGTAACAACACCATTGGCATAACGAGGATCGTCTAAAAGCTCTACCCCATGGCGAAAATCTGTCAACAAGTTAGAAAAGCTAGAAGGCCCTGCTAAAAGCTGTGAAACAACAGCTGTTAATTGATCTTCACTAGAGTTAACTCTTCTCGTTACCGGTACATAATAATGATTTTGTCCATTTTGAGCCAGGAAATATAATGTCACCGATTTACTATTTACTAAATCAACTACTTTATCAGTTTCCATGTTTATACCGTTTAATCGGCTAAAACCGTCACCAATAGGAGTTCCATTTGCTGGCATCATCTCTTGATCATATCCATTTATACGAACCTTTATCTCATCAACACTGTCAAACTGAGTTAATGTCCATGTAATAGCCTGTAATATTTTTAATTCCTCATCAGGATGATACTCTTTAAATTCCTCTGAAAAATCTACAACAGCGACTCCGTCAGCAACATTTACACCGAGCACCTCAGTACCTGGTGGAAGAACGGCTTGAAACCCGTTCGGTAATAATTGAGTGACAGGCCCATCTTTTATTAAGTATTCAACAGCTTGTTTCGCCACTCCTTCTTCTTTCGGAAGCGTAATCGCTTGTGGAGCAACGAGTCCATTTTGATCAATTAAGTACAATTCTCGCGTTACAGTTTCTGTTGTCATCTTTTCACTCGACTCTTCCACTTCTTCCTCTACTCCTTCAGTGCTATCAAAGGAAACTCCTTCATCAACGTAACTGACTGGCGGTGGGTCCGTTTCATTCATTGTTTTGTCTCCTCCAAAATTACAACCAGTTGCAATGATAGATAGAGCAAACAGTAAAGGAACTCCTGCTCTGTAAAATTTTCGCATACAATTTCCCTCCTCAGGTGGTTTGTACTATTATGTATACGAGCATTTTTCAAAATTAGACCAGGCTTTTTCGATTTCTCTTCACCTAACCAACTAACCACCACAAACAAAAAAAGCCCTCTAAGAGGACTTTTTACGTTAAAAATATAGTAGCTACTAATACATTTTGCTTTAACCACTCTTCAGCAATTTGTTTAAAACGAATCTCTTCACCTGTAGTATAGAATGTGTGATTAGGATGACGGTTTCCTGTATAAAGAAGCTCATTATGATAAAGAAGCGCACTTACTTCCCTTGCAGTTTCATCACCTGAAGAAATTACTTCAATCATCTCTCCCATTACCTCTTGGATCACATTCATTAATAGTGGATAATGAGTGCATCCTAAAATAATCGTATCAACAGTAGATCTTTTTAAAGGCTGTAAGCAGTT
>SKOL01000386.1 GCA_007120055.1 Anaerobacillus sp. | reverse complement strand
TTCAAGTAGTAGCGCCATTCGGTTACTTTTTTCAAATATGAAGCAATTCTCCCTTTCACTTTTACACCATAAACTACTCCAGTAGCTTTTTTTCTACCTAATGACATTAACGTACCTCGGTACACATATTTAAAAGGTTTCAGTTTTTTTCCTCTAATTAATGCAATAAGGTTTTTAGCGCATTGCTCACCTTGTTGAATAGCAATTTGTGCTGTTGGTGGCTCTTCATTTCCTTTATCATCGATAAATATACTACTATCACCAATAAAGAATATATTCTCTTCGCCTGGGACTTGTAAAAATTGATTAATCTTAACACGACCATTTTTCACATTAAATCCAGATTGAGCTGCTATATGGCTTCCTTTAATCCCTACTGTCCACACAATTGTATTGGTGCGAATTTTTTCTGAATTACTTAATATGACTCCGTCATGTTCGCACCGAACAACTTTTTCGTTACAAATAATTTTTATTCCATATTGTTCTAAAATAAATAACGAATAATTTATAATTTCTTTATCGAATTCCCTTAAAATGGATGAACTAGCTTCGATACAAGTAATTTTAATTTTTTCTAAAGGGACTTTATATTTGTTACATAAGGAAGGTGCGTTATAGGCTAATTCTGATAAAAACTCGACACCAGTAAAGCCACCACCAACAACGATAAAGCTTAATAAATCGTCATTAGTTTCTTTACTGTATCTTTGAAACATTTTTTCGATTTGATTTCTTAGTTTGTGGATACTGTCAAAATTGAAAATAAAATATGCGTGGTCTCTTACCCCAGGAACTTCATATGTTTCAGGAACTGCTCCAAATGCTACGACTAAATAATCATATACGATCTCTTCATTTTCTAGATAGACTTTTTTATTTTCTTTATCGATACCGACAACATTTGACTTCTTAAATGTAACGGTATTTGTATCAACGACCTCATTTATCATGATTTTGATTTCTTCTTCTTCTAAAGTGCCGGCAGGAGGTTCATGTAATTTAGTCGTTAAATATTGGTAATCTTCATTATTTACAAGAATAATTTCAGCTTCTTCTCTTTTTAACTTCTTTTGTATATTTACGACAGTCATTAAACCCGCATACCCACCACCAAGAATAACTATTTTATTTCTTCTCATATTAGCCACCTTCCTATTCTAAAAAAGTAAGTTTGCGAATTGTTCCTTTATTCAATATCAATATATGCAGGTTAAATCAGTTTGTGAAGTATTTCACAAAAACTTCTTTTTTAAAGGCTCCCGTCCTTATTTAAAGATTTGCAGTTGGCACCTAGCACTTCTTGCACAAAAAAAAGACCGAAAAACGATATTGTTTACGAAATTAACCTTTCAATTTTGAACATTAAAAGAAAAATACTGTTTTTCATTGTTTGAAACTAACGAACTGAATACTTTAAAGTATGCAAAATTATAAGGAGGTGCTTTAGGTGAAAGTTGATTTAGCACTTTTACACCCACCAAGTGTTTATGACTTTAGGGAAAAATCGTTATTAGTTGGTCCAATTAGTGATGTCGTCCCTTCTTCACCAATCTTTGAAATGTATCCCATAGGATTAACTAGTATAGGAGATTATTTAGAAAGAGATGGATATCGGGTAAAGATCATAAATATCGCTAATAGAATGGTATTGGATCCGAAATTTGATGTAGAGAAAAAGATAAAAAAAATTAAAACGAAAGCGTTTGGTATTGATCTCCATTGGTTACCACATGCCCACGGTAGCCTTGAACTTGCAAAAATTATAAAAAAGTACCATCCAAATGTACCGGTGATTTTGGGTGGTTTATCATCTTCTTATTATCACGAAGAATTAATAAAATCCCCATATGTTGATTTTGTATTTCGTGGTGATTCTACAGAAGAACTAATTTTACAATGGATCAAGCAAATTGAGCGTGGTGAGGAAAATTTTTCAAGCATTCCTAATTTAACATGGAAAAAAGACGGGAAGCCGATCATTAATGATCAAACGTATGTTGTAGACAATTTGGATGAATTTGATATTCCAGGATATCGTTATGTGATCCGGTCCGTATTTAAATATTGGAACTTTTTAGATCCACTTCCTTATTCAGATTGGCTAAAATATCCTAACACGGCTTTATTAACTTCAAAGGGCTGTAATTATAATTGTTTAATTTGCGGTGGAACGAAATCATCTTACGAGATGTTATGTAACCGTAAAAAAATAGCGATGCGCTCACCTAGTAAATTAGAAAAAGACATATTATTTATTCAAAGGTTTAGTAGAGCACCCATTTTCCTCTTAAATGATATTCGCCAAGGAGGAGCAGAGTACGTTTCTGATTTTTTGAATCGTTTGCAAAACAGAAAAGCGAAGCTAAAAAATGAATTAGTGTTTGAACTGTTTCACTCAGCAGGTGATGAGTTTTTTGGTGAAATAGAAAAATCTGTTCCTAAGTATAGTATTGAAATAACTTTGGAAAGCTTTGATGAAGAAATACGAAGAGTTAATGGAAAATTTAATTGCACGAATGAAAAGGTAATAGAAACGATTCAGTCAGCTTTAAAACACAATTGTTCAAAAATTGATCTGTTTTTTATGGTCGGTATACCCGGACAAAACTATGAAAGTGCTATTAAAAACGTAGAGTTTTGTGAAGAAATCCATTTAAGATGTAATCAAGACAAGAGGTTATCTTATTTTATTGCGCCGTTAGCTCCTTTTCTTGATCCAGGAAGTCCTGCTTTTGAAAATCCAGACTTACATGGCTATAAAAAGTTTTGTCACACGGTCGAAGATCATCGAAATGCCCTTATACAACCTTCATGGAAATACATGCTAAGCTACGAAACGAAGGACTTATCAAGAGATGATATTGTAAGGGCAACGTATGAATCTGCTTTAGCACTTAACTCCTTTAAATATAAATATAAACTAATCGATGAATTAACATATGAGCAAGTGAAGAAAAAAGTAAATTATTCATTAGATTTTATAGATGAGATTGATAGAATAATGCAATTACCAGAAGGGGAGAAAGTTCAGGGGTTTGAAAAAATAAAAAAAGAAGTTCGTGAACTAAACAGTTATAGTATTTGTGGAAAAGATGAATTGAAGTGGGAAGTGAAGAAGAATTATGCTAACCCACTGTCGCTCACAATTGTCGGTCTAGAACTTCTAATTAAAGATAAATTTAATAATATTAAAGCAACTTTTGCAAAAATTTTTAAAAGAAAAAAATAAGAGGATGTCCCCAAAAAAATGTCAGTCACCGAAGACGTTAAATACAGACGGATGTAAATTCGTCTGTATTTATTTTTTATGACATAGAGTAACTATATGTAGTTGCTTTATGGCGTTCGCAACTACATATAGTTTCATATGGCTCGATATAGGTAATTATAAAATTCACTTATATGGCTGTATTATTGCTTCGATCTAGTAGCTAGCATCACTAAATAACTAATGGCTCCAAACAAACATGTAATTAAAAAGGCATGGAGCATTGCCGAAAATAAGCTCATCGCTGTAAATACAACATAGGCACCACTCAATACTTGAGCAGTAACTAAAATTAACGATATAAAAGTCGTATAGCGAAATGCAGACTCCTCTTTATAGTAGTTGTATACATATATTGCCAGTGCTAAAATGATTAAAAACATTAGACCGGCAGCAACGCGATGCCCAAATTGAACGGCTATACTACTTTGGAGTTGTGGGATTACTTGCCCATTACATAATGGCCAACCGGCACAAGCTAAGCTAGAACCAGTGTGACGTACGAGCGCTCCTGTGTAAACAACAATATATAAATAAGTAAATATAAAGTAAATAAAGCCTCTCAGCCCTTTTTTCATACGTGGTGTGCGTATTTTCGGTCCTTTGTCTTCTTCAAACACAAGTATTGTTAATAAGAGGACACTTGCAAATGAGATTAATGAAAAACCGAAGTGCAATGCTAACACCGCTGATGATTGCCCCCACATAACTGCTGCAGCACCTAACAATCCTTGGAAAACAATAAATAAAATAGCGATGATGGAAAGGAATTTGGTTTCTCTTATATGAGAAAATTTTCTCCACATCCAAATTGCTAGAATAATAACCATTAATCCGAGAATCCCAGAAACAAAGCGATGACTATATTCGATAATCGTTTCTGCAGTTGAAATAGATTCAGGAATGACTTGACCGTGACAAAGTGGCCATGAGTCGCCACAACCTTGTCCGGAATCGGTTTTTGTTACTAACGCTCCTTGCAATAGAACAATAATCATTCCGATGGTGGTTAGTATGGAAAAGATTTTAAGTTTTTTATTCAAGGTGCTCACCTGACCTTTTAGTGTTAATGCGAAGCTTTTGAAAAGAGCCAAAAAGCGGCTTCTATCAGAGGCCTTCCAGTGAAGCTACTGCCTGAGTTACTTCTTCGCAGCTTTGCGACGAGTAATCGCAGGAGCATTTCGCCGATAGGCGGGCGCTTGCGCTTTTCTTGACTATTTCATTTTAAGTACAAAATAAGAAATTGTCAATTTACCACATTAAGCATATAATTACCGTTAGCAATATAAAAATGTTACAATCTACTTAATAAAAATAAAATTGGAAAATATAAGTGATGAAAATCACTGTGATTTCATTTATAATGTGATTGTTGAGTAGTTTTCCACTAAGTTCATGTTGTTAAATCCTGTTTATTCAATAATTATACGGTAAATGACATAATGTAATCATATAAGTGGATTTCATTTATATATTTGTAGCTTAGTAGTTTTTATAATTTTCAGGGGGTGAAATTTTGAATAAAACTGTTTTAGAAGGTGCGAAAGTAATGGATACAACAATTACAAATGTATCTAATAGCGATGTTAGTTGGAGAGATTTTCTTGCCTTAACTAAAGTTGGGATCGTTATGTCGAATATGATTACAGCTTTTGCAGGAATGTACTTAGCCGCTTACTATATGGATGTTCAATTATTATCAAATATACAACTTGTTATTTTTGGTTTGTTAGGTTCTGCGCTCGTAATGGCAGGTGGATGTAGTTTAAACAATTACATTGATAGAGATATCGACCATTTAATGGAAAGAACTAATGCAAGACCAACAGTTACGGGGAAAATTCCTGAAAAGCAAGTATTAATATTCGGATTAACATTATCTGCATTAGGGATTTTATTTTTATTGTTAGCGTCCTTTAGTGCAGGGATTTTAGGTTTCATAGGTTTGATTTTTTACGTGGTTATCTACACGATGTGGACAAAAAGAACAACATCATTAAACACGATTGTAGGTAGTGTATCAGGGGCAGTACCGCCACTGATTGGGTGGGCAGCGATTGATCCAGGATTACATCCGTTTGCATGGGTCTTATTTTTAATCATGTTCATTTGGCAACCACCTCATTTCTTAGCATTAGCTATGAAGCGTTGCGAGGAATATCGAAAAGCGGGCATTCCGATGCTACCAGTTGTATCAAGCTTTGCAGTTACTAAACGTCAGATGGTGTTTTATGTTGCAGCACTTATTCCAATTTCATTGTTGCTTGCACCGGCTTTTGGTACTGTCTATACTTCAATAGCCTTATTACTTGGAGTAGGCTGGTTAGCTCTAGGTTTGGCTGGTTTCTTTATGAAGGATGATATGAAATGGGCGCGTTTAATGTTTGTTTATTCGCTGAACTACTTAACAATTATTTTTATTTTAATGGTTGTAATCCACATTGTTTAGAATAAATTAAATATCCAAAAGGGAGGTTTACAACTTTGATGAAACAACTCGGCAAGCTACTTCCGTTAACAGCAATTATACTTTTGCTTAGCGGCTGTGGTGAATTGAATTTAACTGCCCTTGATCCTCAAGGACCTGTTGCTGAGATGCAATTATCACTTATAAAACTCAGTCTTTACATTATGATTATTGTTATTGTGGTAGTATTTGCAATCTTCGCTTACGTTCTTTGGAGATATCGAGAAAAACCTGGCGATACACATATTCCAAAGCAAGTAGAGGGTAGTAAAACGCTAGAAATTATTTGGACAACGATCCCAGTTCTTCTATTAATCGTTCTAGCAGTACCGAATGTAATGGATACGTTTACACTTGCAAATGTTGAAGCAGACGAAAACTCGATTACCGTTAAAGTAACCGCACACCAATTTTGGTGGGAATTTGAGTATCCTGACCACGATGTAATAGCAGGGCAGGACATGTATATTCCGACGGATACAAAGATTATTGTTCAACTTGAAGCATCTGATGTAATGCATTCATTTTGGGTTCCAGCTTTAGCAGGTAAACAAGATAATGTTCCAGGAATAACTAATGAAATGTGGTTAGAAGCAGAACATCCAGGTGTATACAAAGGGAAGTGTACAGAGCTTTGTGGGGAAGGACATTGGTTAATGGACTTTAGAGTTATTGCTGTTGAACCGGATACGTTTGACAAATGGGCAACGAATATGGGCGAGCCAGAACAAGAACCAGCCACTCAATTGGCGGAAACTGGTCGTGAAGTATTCCAGGCAAGTTGTATCGCTTGTCATGCGGTTGGCGGTGTTGGTGGAAATCCGGTAGCTGGTGGACCAGATCTTACAAACTTTGGAGAAAGAGAAGTGATTGCTGGCTTCTTAGAATTCAATGATGAAAACTTAGAAAAATGGTTACGTTATCCAGCTGAAACTAAGCCTGGAAATACGATGCCAGCATTCAATCATCTTGATGATAGTGAGATGGAAGCATTAATTGAATATATGAAAGGCTTAAAAGTCTTAGACTAGCCGAAAAAGGAGGTAACTTCAATTGTCAAACTCACAAGCTTTGAAAAAAAGCGTGCTTTGGGATTGGCTGACGACTGTTGACCATAAAAAAATTGGTATCATGTATTTGGTCGCCGGTGCGTTCTTCTTCGTGTTAGGTGGACTTGAAGCCATGATAATACGAGCGCAGTTAATGTTCCCAGAGTTAAATATAGTTAGTGCACAAGCTTTTAATGAGCTAATAACGATGCACGGTACAACAATGATCTTTTTAGCGGCGATGCCGTTACTATTTGGATTTATGAACTTTATCGTACCACTGCAAATTGGTGCAAGGGATGTTGCATTCCCGTTTTTGAATTCGTTAGGTTTTTGGTTATTTTTATTTGGTGGAATTTTACTTAATCTCAGTTGGTTCTTTGGGGGAGCCCCTGATGCAGGTTGGACAGCGTATGTTCCACTTTCTAGTGCTGAATATGCAGGAACGGGTTTAGATTATTATGTTTTAGGTTTACAAATCAGTGGTGCAGGAACGTTAATCGGGGGTATTAACTTCTTAGTAACCATTATTACGATGAGAGCACCAGGAATGACGATGATGAAAATGCCATTATTTACATGGAGTTCATTCGTATCATCTGCACTAATTTTATTTGCATTTCCAGCATTAACAGTAGGTTTGTTCTTATTAATGTTTGAGCGACTTTTTGGGGCGAATTACTTCATTGTTGAAGCTGGCGGTAACGTTGTTATTTGGCAACATTTGTTCTGGATATTTGGGCATCCAGAAGTATATATTTTAATTTTACCGGCATTTGGTATTTTTTCTGAAGTACTATCTACATTTTCTAAAAAGCGCTTATTTGGATATAGCGCAATGGTATTTGCTACATTGATTATCGGATTTTTAGGATTTATGGTGTGGGCGCACCATATGTTCACCGTAGGTATGGGACCTGTAGCTAACGCAATTTTCGCAGTTGCGACGATGGCTATCGCCGTCCCTACAGGGATTAAAATCTTTAACTGGTTATTTACACTTTGGGGTGGAAGAATTAAATTTACGACTGCAAACCTGTTTGCGTTAGGGTTTATTCCTTCATTCGTACTAGGTGGAGTAACTGGGGTAATGCTTGCAACATCAGCAGCTAACTATCAGTTCCACGACACGTATTTCGTCGTTGCTCACTTCCACTATGTCATTATCGGTGGGGTGGTATTCGGATTATTTGCGGGGACATTTTATTGGTGGCCAAAGATTTTTGGATATATGTTAAACGAAACGTTAGGAAAATGGTTTTTCTGGTTATTCTTTATCGGTTTCCATTTAACTTTCTTCGTTCAGCACTTCCTAGGATTAATGGGAATGCCTAGACGTGTTGCTTCTTATTTAGATGGTCAAGGATTAAACGATCTAAACTTTATTAGTACAATAGGGGCCTTCTTTATGGCGGTAGCGTTTGTCATCTTGCTTGTAAATATTTTTGTTGCAAGAAATGATAAAGCAGTAGCGGATCCATGGGATGGACGTACGTTAGAGTGGGCAACACCAACTCCTGTACCAGAGTATAACTTTGCTCAAACGCCAGTAGCGCGTGAACTTGATGCGTTATGGTATGAGAAAATGCAAGGCAATAAAAAGTTACCTGTTGCAGAGCCACTAGGTGAAATTCATATGCCGAATGGGTCGATTTTACCAATCATTATGTCACTCGGATTATTTATAGCAAGTTTTGGGTTTATTTATGCAACATACTGGGTTTCAGTTATAGGACTTGGTTTAACTTTAGGATGTATGGTTGTAAGGTCGGTAAAAGAAGATCACGGTTATCATATTCCTGTTGAAGAGATTAAGCAAGATAAGGAGGTAGGATAATATGGGTCACGCTCAGCATAATACTGACACTCTTCCTCCGAATCCTGAAAAAGCAACTCTTGAAGGTCGTAATAAGTTTTTAGCGTTTTGGTTTTTCTTAGGTGGGGAAACAGTTCTTTTTGCTAGTCTTTTCGGAACGTATTTAGGATTGCGTAACGGAACAGCTGGTGGACCAACAGCAGCAGAGATTTTCGACTTATTTCTTGTCTTTATTATGACAACGATCCTACTAACTAGTAGTTTAACGAGTGTTTTTGCCATGCTCGCAATGAAAAAAGGGAACTTTAAACAAATGTTAGTGTGGATGTGGGTAACGGTTGGTTTAGGGGTTGCATTCTTAGGTCTAGAAATCTATGAATTTTATGTGTATGTAGGCTATGGTTTAACATTTACAACGAGTGCATTTGGATCTGCGTTTTATACGTTAGTCGGCTTCCACGGGGCTCACGTTGCCTTTGGTATCGGCTGGATCGTTACGTTATTAATTCGCTATCGTAAGAGCGGGTTAACATTAACAAATGCACCGAAGTTTTATTTAGCAAGTTTATACTGGCACTTTATTGATGTCGTATGGGTATTTATTTTCACTGTCGTATATTTAATGGGAATAGGAGGATAGATGCATGGAACCAAAGTTAAATACGAATCAACCACAAGTCAATCTTTCGCAAAAAGAAAAGATAAAGCTTGAGCGTGAAATGAGACACCAAATCATCACCTTTGTAGTAATGATCTTTTTCACAGCACTAGCTTTCATGTCTGTTGCGAGTGATTTAATTCCTGCATCATTCGCAGTACCATTTATTTTAATCCTTGCAGTCATTCAAGTGATTTTACAGCTATACTATTTCATGCACTTAAAGGACAAAGACCACGAGTGGCCAAATGCCTTTATGTTGTCAGGAATAGTCATTATTATACCGATGGTTGCAGCGTTAATGCTATTATTAGGAGTAGTAAAATATTAGGATAACACTGAGAAGCTAACTACATTGTTTAATGTAGTTAGCTTCTTCTTAGTTGAATTAAAAATTAAAATTAAAAATGTACAATTTAGGTTTGTAAATTTGTATGAAAAAAGAAAGTCGACCGACATTTTTCCATATTAGATGGTGACGTTTATCGTCATGAAGGTTTTGTATGAAAAAATGGTGGACACTTTCGTGAACGAGCCTCTGAGATTCGTGAGAAGGTCACAGCGAAGTGAGGGAAAGTGTCCACCTTTTAATTTTAAAAAAGAGATGCTCCAGCGGTTACTCGTCGCAATTTTAAATTGTGAATTGTAAATTTTAAATTAAAACATAAGCACTATAAAAATGTTTTAAAACTGTCAAATTTATATATTGGTGTGATATTTGTCACATGATATAATGATTGAGAATCATCTAGAAAGCTTTTTATAAGTTTTTTGGAGTTGAATGAGCTTTGAACACTAAGCTAAAGAAGAAAGGGTTGATGATATGTTACTACCTTTAATAAGTACGATTTTTATTGCAATAAGTGCGGTTTTTGTAGCACTAGGATGGATTGTAGTGGCAAAAGGGAAAGTAGAATTACATAAGAAAATGATGTTTTATGGAGCGTTGTTTGCAGTCATTTTCTTTGTAACATATGTAGCAAAGACGGTTTTTGTCGGAAGTACCGCATTTGGTGGCCCTGAAGAAGTAAAGATATATTATACGATCTTCTTAATTATTCATATTACATTAGCTACAACTGCTGCCGTTTTAGGGATTACTGCACTCATTTCTGGTTATAAAAATAACATGAAGTTACATCGGAAATTAGGCCCAGTTACTTCAATTGTTTGGTTTTTAGGTTCTTCTACGGGGATTGCTGT
>SKOL01000441.1 GCA_007120055.1 Anaerobacillus sp. | reverse complement strand
TCGCTCGTGACCAAGTCGCTTGCGCTTTTCTAATGTTATGGAGGCGGTGAGGAAAATAGAACTAAATAATAGGCAAGAACGAATACTTGAAATTGTAAAGGATAACGGTCCTATTACAGGAGAACAGATAGCAGAAAAGCTATCACTTACTAGGGCAACGTTACGGCCAGATTTAGCAATTTTGACAATGGCAGGTTACTTAGATGCCCGCCCTAGAGTTGGTTATTTTTATACTGGAAAAAGCGGAAAACAGTTATTGGCCGAAAAAGTGATGAAATTAACGGTTAAACAATATCAATCGATCCCTGTGGTCGTGAAAGAGTCCTCGTCTGTTTACGATGCTATATGTACAATGTTCTTAGAAGACGTAGGGACATTGTTCGTCGTAGATGAGTCATCATCTCTTGTAGGGATATTATCAAGGAAGGACTTATTAAGGGCAAGCCTTGGAAAACAAGTCCTTGAAACAGTACCAGTTAATATTATTATGACAAGAATGCCTAATTTAACGATTTGTTATAAAGACGATTTAATTATTGATGTTGCAAAAAAACTGATCGAAAAGCAAATTGATGCTCTTCCGGTAGTCAAATCGAGTGACGGTACTAGTTATGAAGTTGTTGGTCGTATCACGAAAACAAACATAACTAAGGCACTTGTTGATCTTGCTAATGACGAATAATTTAGTAGGGCAAAAATATTAGTTTATTTAATGAATTTCATAATTTATTATTCTCGCCACTAAGATCAATATATAGTTGCGTCAAAACCATTCGCAAACTATATTTGCGTGATGTGGCTCATTTTTGGTAATTATGAAATTCACTCAATTAATAAATTTAAAGTGGAGGTAGAAATGCAAGTAATTAATAACCACCCCATTGTTTATGTAGTTTCAGATTCTGTAGGGGAAACTGCAGAGTTAGTAGTAAAAGCTGCTGCAAGTCAATTTAATCACTCGAACATAGATATTCGACGAATTCCTTATGTAGAAGATGAGGAAACGATCGAAGAAGTTATTACGTTAGCTAAGGAAGTAAATGCAATTATTGCTTTTACTTTAGTAATACCTGATAAAAAACAATATTTAATTGATCAAGCAAATAAGGCAGGAGTAACTACGGTTGATATTATTGGACCAATGATTGGTAAAATCCAAGATTTAACAAATAAACAACCACGTTACGAACCAGGACTTGTCCATAAATTAGATGAGGATTACTTTAGAAAAGTTGAAGCAATTGAATTTGCAGTTAAATATGATGATGGAAGAGACCCGAGAGGGATTATGAGAGCTGATGTTATATTAGTGGGCGTATCAAGAACATCGAAAACCCCGCTTTCTCAATATTTGGCCCATAAACGTTTGAAAGTTGCTAACGTCCCTTTAGTTCCTGAGGTTGAACCACCTGCAGAACTATTCAGTGTATCACCAAAGAAGTGTGTCGGTCTTACGATTAGTCCTGAAAAGTTAAACGATATAAGAGCTGAACGGTTAAAAGCTTTGGGCCTAAAAGCAGAAGCTACATATGCCAATGTTGAAAGAATAAAAGTTGAGCTTGAGTATGCTGAAAAGATCATGTCTAAAATAGGTTGCCCTGTTATTGATGTATCTAATAAAGCTGTAGAAGAAACTGCAAACCTGATTTGGAATATGTTTAGTGGTAAATAACCAAAGCTAAGAAATTATAGGAGTGAAAGGGGCTGTCCAAAAAGAAAGTGTCAGACACTTATGGGACAGCCCCATGACCCCAAAGCTAAAAGTAATAATTTTTTTGAAAAGTTCTTAAAATAAGGCTTATTCTCTAGATTTATAAAAAAACTCACCAATCGGTGAGTTTTTTTGATGGCTAGAATTAAAAAAATAGCTTATAATGAAATATTGTGATCAAAAATTATGCATAATCTTGAACTAGAACAAATAAATTAAAAAAGTCAAGACTTATTCTATAGTTTTTGGTAATGATAGTAGATGAAGTATTTTATAGATAAAAAACTGTTCATACATTTAATTAGTTTAAAAAGGTGGTAATTTCTACTTAAAACATTAAAAAGAAGGATTCCTATAGGTGATGTAGAATAATCAATTATGCGAAATGATGTTCTGACGGTTTATGTCGATGCTGATTCCTGTCCTGTAAAAGAAGAGATCGGTCATCTATGCAAAAAGTATAACAAAAAACTTATCTTTGTTGCTTCCTACGCACATGAAATAAATCCGTCGTTAGGAGCAAAGTTAGTGACAGTAGACTCGCGAGCGGAAGAAGCAGATCTGTATATAGTTAACCATTGTCATCGTGGTGATGTCGTTGTTACCCAAGATCATGGGTTAGCAGGCCTGCTGCTCCCAAAAGGGGTTAACGTAATTTCACTTCGGGGGAAAATTTTTCTTGAAGAGGATATGAATGAACTTTTGTTTTACTAGACATTTAGGGAAAATTCAAAGAAGGGCAGGGATGAAAACGAAAGGCCCAAAAAAATAAAGAATGAAGATATTTTGATGTTTTATGTGGAATTTGAAAAAATTTTGTCAAAACTAGAAGGAGTTTAGCAAAAAAACTCGAAATTATATACTCCAACCTTTTATACAATGATGAGTAAGAATGGTGTGAAAAAAATGGGAAATAGAATTTCTGAAGAAAAGGTCGAGAAAATAAGAAATTCTGTAGACATTGTAGATGTTATTGGTGAATACGTTCAATTAAAGAAGCAAGGCCGAAATTTAACAGGCTTATGTCCGTTTCATGGGGAAAAAACGCCAAGCTTTTCTGTATCACCAGATAAACAACTTTATCATTGTTTTGGTTGTGGCGCAGGTGGTAACGTTTTTTCGTTTGTAATGGCTATAGAAGGCTATGAGTTTTTAGAGTCAGTGAAACATTTAGCTGAGCGAACAAACATCGATCTACCGGAATTACAACAAAATGAAGCAGCAAAAATGTCGACCGAAAATAATACAATGATTTCTGGAAGTGAATTAGCTGCAAAGCTATATCACCATCTGTTAATGAATACAGAACAAGGGAAAGATGCCTTTCAATATTTAACAGAAAGAGGCTTTACAACAGAAATGATCAACACGTTTTCCCTTGGCTTTGCACCTAATGCGTGGGATACGTTAGCTCACTTTTTTGATAAACGTAAAGTTTCTTTAAACATAATGGAACAAATTGGTCTTCTTGCTAAACGTGATTTTGATGGCAAATTTTTTGACCGTTTTCGCGATCGAGTGATGTTTCCAATTTGGAACAAAGATGGAAAGGTTATTGGTTTTGGAGGAAGAGTTATCGGGAATGATCACCCTAAATACTTAAATAGTCCAGAATCGAAGATTTTTAATAAAAGTAAAATCTTATATGGCTTTCATATTGCAAGAGCTGAAATGAGAAAAAATAATGAAGCGGTCCTTTTTGAAGGCTATGTTGATGTTATTACTTCATGGCAAGCTGGAGTTCGAAACGGGGTTGCGACATTAGGAACTGCGATTACAGATGAGCAAGCAAAGCTTATTAGAAGAAATGCAGAATCTGTTATTATTTGTTATGACTCAGATAATGCTGGTTTAAAAGCGACGTACCGAGCGATTGAAATATTAGAAGCTAATAATTGTAATGTGAAGGTTGCTAACCTCCCAGAAGGTTATGATCCTGATGATTATATACAAAAATACGGTTCAGAAAAGTTCCGTAAAGAAGTCATTAATGCTAATCAAACAACGATGGCATTTAAAATGAATTTTCTTAGAAAAGGGAAAAATCTTCAAAATGAAGCTGAAAGAATCGCATACATTGAAAATGTTCTTTCTGAAATAACTTCCCTCACTAACGCGATTGAAAGAGACCATTATTTAAGGCAGTTATCTCAAGAATTTTCTCTTTCTTTAAATGCACTAAAACAAGAGTTGTACCGCTTATACAAACAAAAAAAGCAAAACAACCCACAAAATGAACACCAAAGTGTACCGAGTGTAAGAAATAAGTTTGTCACAGAAAAGAAACTTTTACCTGCATTTCACAATGCGGAACGAATGCTTTTAGCCTATATGATAAAAGATATTAACATTGCTTGTACCGTTCAAGAAAAAATAGGTGGTAACTTTAATATTGATGAGTACCATGCGATTGTTGCCCATTTATATGCCTATTATGGAGAAGGGAATGAGCCGAATTCAAGTCAATTTATTCAAAGGCTTAATGATGAAAAATTAACAAGAATTGCCACTGAAGTAGCGATGATGACAATTAGTGAAGAATTGTCGGAGCAAGAGTTGAATGATTACATAAGGCAAATCACAAACTATCCTAAGATCATCGAGATCGAGAATAAGGAAAGAGCGCGAAAAGAGGCTGAAAGTAAAGGTGATTATAAATCGGCGGCAAATATCGCCATGGAGATCATTCAAATGAAGAAGGAATTAAAGCACTAGTGCTTATAAATTATAAATTTTAAAAGTATACCTGCTCTAATAATAGCAACTCATCGTTGCTTTGGATGTATAAGGTTGAACAATCGGAAGGAGGGGTCGTAATGGCAGAGAAACCGCTTCGCCCTGTGGCTGAAGGAGAAATGTCAATCGATCAAGTAAAAGAACAATTAGTAGAACTCGGAAAAAAACGGGGTGTTTTATCATATGCCGACATCACAGAAAAGCTAGCTAGCTTTGATCAAGATTCAGATCAGATCGACGAGTTTTTTGAATATTTAGGTGAACAAGGAATTGAAGTTTTAAACGAAACTGAGGATGTACCTAATTTGCAAGAAGTTGCGAAAGAAGAAGAATTTGATTTAAATGATTTGAGTGTTCCGCCAGGGATTAAAATCAATGATCCAGTTCGTATGTATTTAAAAGAAATCGGTCGTGTTCCTCTACTATCTGCAGAGGATGAAATTCAATTAGCAAAACAAATAGAAACTGGTGACGAAGAGGCAAAACGAAGGCTCGCAGAAGCCAATTTAAGGCTTGTAGTTAGTATTGCTAAACGTTACGTCGGCCGAGGAATGCTATTCCTTGATCTAATACAAGAAGGCAACATGGGATTAATTAAGGCTGTTGAAAAATTCGACTATGAAAAAGGATATAAATTCAGTACGTACGCAACTTGGTGGATACGTCAGGCAATCACTAGAGCAATTGCTGACCAAGCTAGAACAATCCGTATCCCTGTTCATATGGTGGAAACGATTAATAAGCTTATTCGTGTTCAGCGTCAATTATTGCAAGATTTAGGGCGTGAACCGACACCTGAAGAAGTTTCAGAAGAAATGGACTTAACACCTGAAAAGGTTAGAGAAATTTTAAAGATTGCTCAAGAACCAGTTTCTTTAGAAACACCTATTGGTGAAGAAGACGATTCTCACCTCGGTGATTTTATCGAGGATCAAGAAGCGTTAGCTCCATCAGATGCCGCTGCTTACGAGCTGTTAAAAGAGCAACTAGAAGACGTTTTAGATACTTTAACTGATCGAGAAGAAAATGTACTCAGACTCCGTTTTGGACTTGATGACGGTCGAACTAGAACGCTTGAGGAGGTAGGTAAAGTTTTTGGTGTAACTAGAGAAAGAATTCGACAAATTGAAGCAAAGGCGTTACGTAAGCTTCGCCACCCTAGTAGAAGCAAGCGTTTAAAAGATTTCCTTGAATAAAAGTTATTAAAAGGTTTATTCCAATCGGGATAAGCCTTTTATTTTGGAATTGAACACCACTTTTAGGAGGACGGAGATGGATCGAAAAAAAATTATTATAAATGAAATAAAATATTGGAAAAAAAATCGTCTTTTACCTGAACAATATTGCAACTTTTTATTAACTTTATATACAGAAGGAGAAGAAACAGGCAAAATTGAACAGAAAGTAAACTCTAGCGTGTCTAACCAACTATTGATGTTACTGTTTATGGTTATTGGAATGACTTTATTAGGATTAACATTTCTTGTCATTTATTTTACTGACTTTTCTCCCCTTTTGCAAACTTCTTTAGTAATTATTTTTAGTGGTTTAATGTTTTTCTTAGCTTTTTTTGTGAAAAAGTATGAACAACGTTTTGCTCATTTTTTTATATTGTTAGGAGCGCTTATTGTTTTTTTAGCTTCGATTGATGTCATTGACTACCTTTTTCCTGATCAACCATTAGCAATTATGCTCACGGTTTTTTTTACATGTATTGTATGGCTATTTATTGGAAAAAAATATAAAATGAAGTACTTTACAATTTCTGGTGCTATTGGTTTTATCATCGCCTTTTATTTTTTACTTATTTAGTCAATGATAGAGACATAATACTGTATTTATTGTGGAAATATAAGATTTATTTGATAAATTTATGCATTTCTCTTTTCTCCGCCTTTGTTTTCAAGTAAAATAACATTAGTTTGTTATTAATAGTGATTATATTGAATAATTTTGAGGGAGTGGCAATATGAAAGGAAAACCTTTATTTCCATTTGCTGCAATTGCAGTAGTAGGTTTAATACTTATGATTAGTTTATCTTTTATTGGTGTGACCCAAAAAGAAGAGAGATTAGCTCTTGAGGGTGAAGATGCGGTTGAAGAACAGCAGACACAAGAAACCGTCGATACAACGGATCCAATGGCTCTAGGTGAACAAGCTTATCAAGCGACGTGTATCGGCTGTCACGGAGGAAGCTTTGATGGTCCAATGGGGAACTTAATTGGCATTGGTGATCGTCGTTCTAAAGAAGAAATTATGACAATCATTCATGAAGGTGGAGAAGATTATGGCATACCTGGAATGCCAGCTTTCCCAGATGCTGATGCGGAAGCGATCGCTGAATACTTAATAGAAGTTGCAAACTAAAGAAAGAGGCTGGGACAAAACAAAGTGTCAGACACCGCTAGACACCAAATATAGACATATGATAAATCTTTACGTCTATATTTAGTAGGATCCGCGTGGTGTCAGACACTTTTGTCCCAGCCTCTTTTTGTTTGCATATAACAAATAGAACGATTAAGATTAAATAGATAATACATAAATTAGTAAAGGTGATTTTGAGATGAATGAAACAAATTTATCAAAACGATTAACATTAGTAGCTGAGCAAATTCCACCTGGGAGTACAATCGCTGACATTGGTTCAGATCATGCATATTTACCATGTTACGCATTAAAGCACGGTTTAATTAGGTCGGCCATTGCTGGAGAGGTGAATGAGGGACCGTTTCAGTCTGCGGTTGAACAAGTTCGGAAATTAAACTACACAGATGAAATTTCTGTTAGAAAAGGCAATGGGTTACAAGTCCTCAGTAAAGGTGAAGTAGATGTTATTACTATTGCTGGAATGGGAGGTCCTTTAATAGTATCGATTTTAGAGCAAGGGAAAGAAAAACTTCCAGGTATGAAACGGTTAATTTTACAACCGAATGTTGCAGCTAACCAAATAAGGGTATGGCTTGAAGAAAACAATTGGATACTTATAAACGAAGAGATCATTGAAGAAGATGGTGTTATTTATGAAATTTTAACAGCTGATAGAGAAGGAAATTCACCATATAGTGAAGAAAAACGTAATTTAGAATTATTGCTAGGTCCTTTTTTGATGGAAAAAAGAAGCGATATATTTTTGAAAAAGTGGAAGAATGAGCTAACTTCATGGAAGAAAATTGTCCAACAGTTTGAAAAAGCAAAACAAACAAATGAAGTAGTCGAAAAGAAAAAGCAATTATTAGAGAAAATAAACGAGGTAGAGGAGGCTTTAAAGTGGCAAAATTAGCAAACGGACAAGCAATTATTCAAGCGTTTGAATCGTGGTCACCGAAATCATTAGCTGTAGAAGGAGATAAAATTGGCTTGCAAGTTGGTACTTTGAATAAGCCGATTAATAAAGTTATGGTAGTTCTAGATTTGTTAGAAGCCGTAGTGGACGAAGCGATTGAAGAAGGAGTAGACTTAATCATCGCTCACCACCCGATTATATTTCGTCCGTTAAAATCAATCCCTACAGATCGCCCATATGGAAGAATTGTCGAGAAGTTAATTAAACACAATATCGCAGTTTATGCTGCCCATACTAATCTTGATGTCGCCAAAGGTGGGGTAAATGATTTAATGGCAGAAAAACTCGGTTTACAAAATGTTGATGTTTTAGCACCAACGACAGAAATAACTTTGAAAAAACTAGTCGTATTTGTTCCTAGTGATCATGCTGAACAAGTTAGAGAAGCGCTAGGAAGGGCTGGTGCAGGGTATATTGGGAATTATAGTCATTGTTCGTTTAATTCAGAAGGAACAGGGATGTTTAAACCAGAAGCTGGGACCGATCCGTTTATTGGTGAACAAGGAAAGTTAGAAAGAGTGAATGAAATAAAAATAGAAACGATCTTTCCTGCTCCATTGCAAAACAAAGTGATATCGGCAATGATTAAAGCTCACCCATATGAAGAGGTTGCCTACGATATTTATCCATTACATAATAAAGGTGAACAATTTGGTTTAGGAAGAATTGGTCACCTTGAAAATGAAATTCCTTTAAAAGAGTTTGCTTTGTTCGTTAAAAAAGCCTTTGAAGTAGACGGTTTAAGAGTGGTAGGCGATATGAACACTAAGGTTAGTAAAGTTGCTGTCTTAGGCGGCGATGGAAACAAATATGTATCACAGGCATTATTTAAAGGTGCAGATGTATTCGTGACTGGAGATATGTACTACCATGTGGCTCATGATGCAATGATGGATGGCTTAAATATCGTTGATCCAGGTCATAATGTCGAGAAGGTTATGAAAGAAGCAGTAAGCTCCTTTTTAGAAAACTTCGTTCGTGATAATAAATATGACACGAAGGTTTTAGTTTCTAAAATCAATACTGATCCATTTACTTTTATGTGAGGGAATTTCATAATTACCAAAAATGAGCCATATCACGCAATATATATTGATCTTAGTGGCGAGAATAATGAATTATGAAATTCATTGATGTAAAAAAACGGGCTTCGGCCCGTTTTTTTAATATTATCTTAGCTTATACTGTTTTTTGGCGAGCCTTCATTAATGTTTTACTTTAGGTAAGATTTTATTTAGCGGAACCTTCTTTTCAAGTTTCCATGTTGCTGGCTCGTTTTCCTCAAACTGTTCTAAATAATGAATGACTTCTTTCGTAATCGGAGTTGGTGTTGATGCGCCACTAGTAACTGCGACTTTTTTTATGCCTTTTAACCATTCAATGTCCAGCTCAGATACATCAGAAATACGATAAGCAGGTGTTCCGGCAATTTCTTGTGAAACTTGTGCTAAGCGGTTTGAATTATTACTTTTAGGGTCACCTACGACAATAAGTAAATCAGCATTTTTAGCTTGCTCAGCTACGGCTTCTTGACGAACTTGAGTAGCAAGGCAAATTTCGTTATGAATTTCTGACTGTGGGTATTTATCAATAGCAGCCTTCATAATATGAGATACATCCCACTGGCTCATTGTCGTTTGGTTAGTAATGATGACTTTATCACTAGTAATCTTTAGTTGATCGACATCGTCTTCATTTTGAACTAAATGAACATGGCTAGGAGCAACTCCGATTGCTCCTTCTGGTTCAGGGTGTCCTTTTTTACCGATATAGATGATTTCATAGCCGTCGTTTGCTTTCTCTTTAATTAAGTCGTGAGTTTTGGTTACATCTGGACACGTTGCGTCTACGGTTGTAAGTCCTTTTTCTTTTGCTATTTTTCGAACTTCTGGAGAAATACCGTGAGCAGTAAAAATAACGGTTCCTTTATCAACCTTTTTTAATATTTCTAAACGGTTAGCACCATCAAGTGTAATAATCCCATCTTCAGAAAATGCATCAGTTACGTGTTTATTATGAACGATCATTCCTAAAATATATATAGGTCTAGGTAAATCTAGGTTCTTGGCAGCTTGTCTTGCTAAAACCATAGCATCAACAACCCCGTAACAATATCCACGGGGAGAGATTTTTAAAACTTCCACTGTAGGAAAACCTCCTTGTTTAAATTCAAATGAATATCTTCCTCTCATTATAAATTAAACTTTTATTTTTATGCAATCAAAGAGAAGTTATTTAGAAATATGTAAGTGAATGGAGAAACTGTGCAGAAAACAGAGGTGGGTGTAAAGAAATGTAAGTACATGGAGAAGTTAAGTGTCAAAGCGATGGTTTGATGCAGAGAGATGTATGTAAGTGGAAAGGATTTACACCAATGCAGTGGATTAATACCGATGTTGTTAGTATATGAAAAATCCCTGCATCAAAGTGATAAATTGATGCAGGGAAATGTAATGGAAGGTTCCAGTTTTTGTCGAAGCTTCCCAAGGCACTTCCGCTTTTCTATGTCTAGCTCCGGTGACTAGGTCCTCGAAAACTTCACCTTCCATCTAAAAAGGCAAAGAGCGCCTTTTAGCTGGAAGGTTCCAGTTTTTGTCGGACCTTTCGAGTCCCCTCCGCTTTTCTATGCTCCTTGGGAGATTTGGACGTATTTATCAATGAATTCGTAAGCTTCTTCTTCTGTCAT
>SKOL01000490.1 GCA_007120055.1 Anaerobacillus sp. | reverse complement strand
TTGGTGAAGAGTTGTATATCAAGGTTGTTGACAAAGCCACAGGTGGATGGGGCCATATTAATCTTGACAACTTTAATGTTCAAGTTGATCCTGTGACTCAATTTGATTTAAGTGACCTTATCGAACCTGAACAAGGAGAAAAAGAAATCGAAAAAGGTAAAGCGGTTAATGTATTACCAAACGGTGTAATTAAATTGATTGATACTTTAACGCGTATTCATTTACCTAAAGACTTGCCAGCAGGAACAATGCTCAAAATGACCGAAGTTCAACCTGAGGTTCCGAGTGAGCAGAAGCTAGCTCAAGCTGGAGAAATCGTCAATGTTGAATTGACATTCCCAACTGGTGATGAAAATTACCAAGGAGACTTTGTTCTTGAGTTAGGTTATAACGATGACTTTAGTCCAGAGGAAGTTGAAATCTACTATTATAACGAGTCAACAGAACAATGGGAACATCGTGGAGGAGATGTAATTGTTGAGGACAATATCATTAGATTGAATGTTTTGCATTTCTCAACATACGGGGTATTCGCTCAAACTGATTCAGAAGAAGAATCAACAGACCCAGGAACAGGAAGTGAAACAGGCGAAGAACCATCTGACCCAGGAACAGGGAACGAAACAGGCGAAGAACCATCTGATCCAGGAACAGGGAACGAGACAGGCGAAGAGCCAACAGATCCAGGAACAGGAAGCGAAACAGGCGAAGAGCCGACTGATTCGGAAAAAGGTAATGGTAAACCTCAACCTAGCAAAGATCAAGAGAATGAAGAAGGTGAAAAGTTACCAGATACAGCAACGTCTATATATAATTGGATGTTCATCGGTACTATGTTAATTGTTATTAGTAGTATATTATATTACGGGCTAATCATTAGAAAACGAAGAGAAGTATTGTAAGAGAAAAACGATTAACTTTTTTTCGGAAAACTAATCACTAACTATTGTATTAATATTTATAGAGTGAAGAAGAGTGTATGATAGCATTCTTTCTTCACTCTTTTTTTTCGAAATTTCCGTCAAGTAAGTGTGAAAGCATTTCTTAATCAAAACCTTTGACTGTTAACAATTCTATGAATAAAATAGGTATTTGAGTTTGATAATCTTGATGGCGAAAACAGTGTCTAATAGTTCAATGAATTTCATAATTCATTATTCACGCCACTAAGACCAATATATAGTTGCGTAAAAAACCATTCGCGAACTATATATTGCGTGATGTGCTTATTTTTGGTAATTATGAAATTCACTCAATTAATTAAATAAACGGGTTAGTGAGGTGATTGTATTGATCACATTTGAAAATGTAACAAAGGCTTTTGACGATGGAACTGTAGCTGTGGATAATGTTTCATTGACTGTTAAGAAGGGAAGTTTAGTTACACTAATTGGTCCAAGTGGTTGTGGAAAGACGACAACGATGAAAATGATTAATAAACTTATTCCTCTTTCTTCAGGGACAATAACGATCGACGGAAAAGATATTTCAACAGAAAATGCTGTAGAGTTGAGACGCAATATAGGTTATGTGATTCAAAGGATTGGTTTACTACCGCACATGACGATCGAAGAAAATGTTGCATTAGTTCCAAAATTAAAAGGCTGGGAAAAGGAAGAGTACGAGAAAAAAGTCGACGATTTACTAGATATGGTTGGTCTTGATCCAAATGTGTATAAAAAGAGGTACCCATTAGAATTAAGTGGTGGTCAACAACAAAGAATTGGAGTTATTAGAGCGTTAGCCGGTGAACCGCCGATTATTTTAATGGACGAACCCTTCAGTGCTCTTGATCCGATTAGTAGAGAACAATTACAGGAGGAGCTAAAGCTACTTCAGAAAAACATTCATAAAACCATTGTATTTGTTACTCATGATATGGATGAGGCATTAAAAATTGCAGATGAAATTGTCGTTATGAAAGATGGGAAAATTCAACAAATTGACTCTCCGACAAAATTGGTTCAAGATCCAGTTAATGATTTTGTTCGTTCTTTTATTGGGGAAGGCCGTGTCAATCGTTCGGTAAAAAATAGAGAAGAACGTTCGGTCATCACACTTTTAAAGCCGTTGCCCCAAGGCCAAAAAATAACTAGTTTCCCAATGCTTTCCTCTGAAGCTACATTACAGGAAGTAGCACGGATCATGTTAATAAATGAAGTGGAGGCCATCGTTATTAATGGAGAAGATGGTACACCAAAAGGTTTCGTAGAGAAAAACCAATTACTTCAAGAACTTGCTGGAATTAATGGGGAGGTGCTGTAGGTGGAAGCTATACAAATCTTTTTTGAGACGATCGTCACTAGGCAAGATTTAATCATTGAACGAGCAATTGAACACCTATACTTATCTTTTGTGGCCATACTCATAGCAGTTGGTATCTCTCTACCCTTAGGAATTTATATTTCAAGAAAAAGAAAAGTAGCCGAGTTTTATATAGGGATAACCGCTGTTCTTCAAACGATACCGAGCCTTGCTCTTTTTGGTTTTTTGGTACCGATTTTAGGGATTGGTACGATTACCGCACTTGTTGCACTTATTATTTATTCTTTATTACCGATCCTTAGAAATACGTATACAGGGATCACAGGAGTCGATGAAGGCATTATTGAAGCTGGAGAAGGAATGGGAATGACGCCACGGCAGATTCTTTGGAAAATCCAATTACCCCTTGCGTTACCATTTATGATGGCTGGTATAAGGACAGCTACAGTTTTAACCGTTGGTGTCGCTACTCTTGCGACATTTGTCGGAGCAGGAGGATTAGGTGATGTGATCTGGAGAGGTCTTCAATCTTGGAATAATAGTCTTGTTTTAGCAGGGGCGATCCCTGTTGCTTTAATGGCGTTACTGTTTGATTTTGTTTTAAAGTCAGTAGAGAAAAAGGTTACCCCTAAAGGGATTAAATCATGAATAGGAGAGAAGAGAATTGACAAAAAGTAAAGTTTTATCCGTAATTTTCATCATATTTACAATTCTTTTAGCAGCATGTGGAGGAAGTGAAAATGTAACGGGAGACGCAACAGATCGCCCGATTGTAGTTTCAGGAAAAAACTGGACAGAGCAATATATTTTATCGCAGTTATTAGCTATTTATATTGAAGAAAATACAAATTACACGGTTGACTTACAAGATGGTCTAGGTGAAGTCGCGATTTTAACACCAGCATTAGAAAATGGTCAAATCGATCTCTATGTTGAATACACGGGAACTGGATTAGAAGCAGTGCTCGGTGAACAAGCAGAAGCGGGTGAATCGAGTGAAAGTATCCTAACCCTTGTGAGAGAAGGGTACGAAGATCGTTATAGCGCAACTTGGCTTGAGCCACTAGGGTTTGAAAACAACTACACACTAGCTTATACCGAAGAAGCAGAGTTTACAGCTGACACGTATTCAGATATCGCGGCCCTTTCTGCTAATCTTTCATTTGGTGCACCACATGCATTTTATGAACGTCAAGGTGATGGTTATGATGCGTTTAAGGCGGCGTATGGTTTTGAGTTTGCTAAAGCAGAAAGTTTTGACCCAAATGTCATGTACCAAGCATTAACACAAGGCGATGTCGATACAATTCCAGCTTTTACAACCGATGGCCGTATCGAACGTTATAATCTTCAAACAACTGTAGATGATCTTGGTTTCTTTCCACGTTACGATGCAGCAATTGTTATAAGAGAGGAAATACTAGAACATTACCCAGACCTTAAAGAAACACTTAATCGTTTAGCAGGACAAATTACAGAAGAAGAAATGCAACAGATGAACGCTAGAGTTGATATTGATGATGAAGACTATCAAGTGGTTGCAAGAGAATTCCTTGTTTCAAAAGGGTTAATTCAATAATTTTTGTTTACTAAATTAACGTATCGAAAAATATATAACGAATTTGAGCTTAGAAAGTGAGTTGATTGGAACCCATTTTCTAAGCTTTTTAAGTTCATAACTCAAAAAAACGGATCTTGACCAAAAGTAAATTATTAACAACTAATTCACAGATATAAGTAACTTACCCACAACCTTATCCACATACCAGCAGTGTAAAAAGAAAATTCTGAAAATATTATCATTTTACAATTTCGACAAAATACAACAAAACTCGGGGAGTGACAGGCACCTAAATGGGTAACAATATTTACTAACGTTAGAAAAAAGAGGTCGCCCAAATGAAACGAAATTTTCGCAAGCCACGTCTGCTAAAAGACTTAATGAAAAATAAAGTAATACACGAGACTAATTTGAATGATGAAGACACTAAGAGCTCAAGTTCAGCTATTATATCTTCGCAACTATCGGAAAATGAAGCTAGGTTAAAAGCTGACTTTCAAAATTGCTCTGATATTGCGTTTCATTATTATGAGTTTGGACCGAACTTTGCTGATCGTTGTTATTCGGTTCATTGTGAGACATTAGTACAAGATCATAAGCATAATCACTTAAATAGTATTTTGCTCGACCTAGCGATGGTAGAGATCGCTCCACAAAAAACGATTACGGTTGAAGAAGTGAAAACGTATTTCATTAATCATGGGGTATCAAGTCAACTTGTAACAGTGGTCGATGATTATGAGGAAATTAAAAAAAATATATTAGATGGTCATGTCGTTATTTTATTCGATCATTGGCAAAAAGCGCTTTCTGTGAGAGCAATTAATGTTGAAGGAAGAACTGTTGAAGAACCGATTAGTGAAGGAGTTGTTTTTGGACCTCACGAAGGAACGGTTGAAAATTTAAAGAAGAACCTTGGATTACTTCGGTCTCGTCTTAGAAATCCTTTGTTTAAAATTGAAACGATGACGGCCGGAAAAGAAACAAAAACGGAAATCGCTTACGGTTATCTTGAAGAAACGGTTGATCCTGAAACATTAAAGGAGTTTAAAAAACGTCTAAAAAAACTCGAAGGAAAAGATATATTAGAAACTTCATTCGTTGAAGAAATGATCGAAGATTCTACGTATTCACCGTTCCCACAATATCGAGTAACAGAGCGTCCGGATGTTGCTGTGCCGGCATTGTTAGATGGGAAGATCATTGTGTTAGTAGAAGGAACAGCATCGATTTTAATTTGTCCGGCGCTTTATATGGAGTTGTTTCAATCGGTAGAAGATTATTATCAACGTACCATCATTTCAACGATGATTCGATTTATGCGCATGGTTGCGGTTTTTATATCGCTAACTTTGCCGAGTGTATATATCGCTTTATCAACGTTTCATCCAGAAATGATTCCAACCGTCCTTTTATTAGCGGTATTAAATACCCGTGAAGGAATTCCTTTTCCGGCGTTGCTCGAGGCGGTTATCATGCTCTTTTTCTTTGAATTAATGAGAGAAGCCGGAATACGTATGCCAAGGCCAATTGGTCAAGCAGTTAGTATTGTTGGCGCGTTAATTATCGGTGAAGCGGCGATTCAAGCAGAAATTGCTTCGCCGATCATGGTCGTAGTTGTCGCGTTAACCGGGATTTCATCATTTGCAATTCCGCAATATAATTTAGCGATTGCTTATCGGATTTTACAATATCCGCTCATGCTCTTATCGGCCACACTTGGTTTATTCGGATTAATGATCGGTTTACTACTAATTCTTTTACACTTAACAAGTTTGCGTTCGTTAGGACAACCATATTTAGCACCGATTGCACCGTTACGAGGGATGGAGTTGCGTGACGTATTAATTAGGGCGCCTTTAAAAACACTTTTACGCTCACCACGAAACCGACATATGCATAAAACGTTAGATTAGGAAGAGTTGCCATGAAAAAACTTTTACTACTTTTTATCATAATTATTTTTCTGCCGGGTTGCTGGAATCAAAGTGAATTGACAGAACGCGGATTTGTGATGGGGTGTGCCATCGATGAAACCGAGGATGGAAAGATTCAATTAACGACGCAAATTTATAAGCCTGAAAATGGTGGAAATTCCGATGGCGAATCAGAGCAAATAAATATTACGACAGAAGGTGATACGATTTTTGAAGCAGTTCGTAATATCACTGCTGTTCTTGGGCGAAAAGCCAATTGGAGTCATATGCAAACCGTGATTATTGGAGAAAAAATGGCGCAACAAAGGAATATCACTGAAATTCTTGACTATTTTTTACGTGACGATGAACCTCGTGCGTTAATGGGAGTTTTGATTGGTAAAGGAGAAGGAAAGCCATTTTTAAGTTTGCAGCCTTTAATCGAGAATAATATTGGAAGAGAGTTATTTTCAATTGCTGAAAAAAATGCCGCACATACTGGAAAAACAATTTTAACAGATTTGTTCCATTTAAACCTTCAGTTAAAAGGGAAAGTTAGTGAAGCAAAAATCGCTTATATTGAAATAAACGAACAACAAAAAACACCACTAGTCAATGGTGTTGCATTATTCAAAGACGGCTTAATGGTTTCTCATTTCCCCGGAGATAAAACACAATTTTTAATGATCCTACTTGATAACTTTGATCGAGGTGTGATTGAGATACCTTGTGAGGATGAACCTAATAAGAAGGAAAATATTGAAGTAATCTTTATGGAAACCGATCTTTCCACTCGTATTAAAGGAGAACAAGTCAATATCGACGTAAAGACACATATGGAAGTAGCTATTGGTGAATTAACATGTACGTCGATAGAAACTACAGAAGAGATGGAGGAGTTTGAAGCACATATTGCTCAGTTTATTGAAACTGAACTTCAAACTGTTATGACAGAGTTACAACAAAAGCAGCTAGATGTTCTAGACATTGGCAATTCAGTTTATCGACGTGACCCAAAGCTTTGGAAAGAGTGGGAAGAAACCTGGGGGGAACGCTTTGAAAATAGCGAGGCTACTATTACTGTAAGTGTAGAAATTGATACGAGCGGAAATCAAATTAGTGTACCATTTAGCCAAAATTAACGATGGGGGATGTAAATGTTAGAAAAAATATTCGTTTTAACGATTATTTATTTGATGATTGTTGTTGCTGACTTTTCTAAACTGAAAAAAGAAGTTTTAAATACCAAGTTAGTTTATGGAGTTTTAATGTTGGGTACGCTTTATTTGAGTCTAGATTATTTAACAAAAATATCGTTTTACAATCTTAATGATCTATTTTTACTCGTATTTAAAGTTCCAGCTGAAAGTATTGTCGACTTTTTAAGTGAAAAGTAAGGTGAATAAAGATGGCAAATCAAGAAAAAGTTAGTAGCCAACAAATGGGATATCTCCTTTTAGCTTTTTTAATGGGGTCAGCGATCGTTAACATCCCGAGTCCACTTATTAATGTCGCACAAAATATGGCATGGCTTTCTTTTTTGATCGCCGCAGTATTTGGGTTTATCACTTTAGCAATAGTTATTTTTCTTCATAAAAATAATCCAGGGGAGACGTTCATTGATTATAGTAAACATACGTTAGGAAATTGGTTTACTGTAATTATTGGAGTTTTCTTTTTATTAGTGTTCATGATGATGCTAGCAAACATCGTTTTAGATATTGGTTTATTTTTAAAAACGACATTAATGAGAGATACACCGCTTTATATGTTTCACTCGCTCATTTTTTTGGTCGCAGCTCTTACTGTTATGCAAGGGATCGAAGTAATGGCTCGTATGTTTACAATGCTTATATATGTCGTATTAGGTTGTTTATTCATCGTATTAATCTTAATTTTACCTTACTACCAATTTGAACATCTACTTCCATTGTTCCCGGAAGGGGTGAAACCTGTATTACATGGTAGCTACATAGCGATCGGTTTTCCATTTTTTGAAATTGTTTTATTTTCAATGCTCCTACCTTTTGCTCAAAAAAAAGAATCACCATTATCAAGTAAGGCGCTCTATATTGCCTTTTTTGTGAATGCAGTGATCATTTTTATCGTGATTATCGCTTCGATCATGGTTTTAGGTCCAACGGGACAAGACACGAAGTACACATTGTTTTTAATATCACATCTCATAAATATCCAAGATATTATTACAAGAACTGAAGCAATTGTTAGTATGATTTGGATAACAGGGTCTTATATGAAAGCTACGATCGTCCTTTTTACGATCAACTTCATATTAACGCAATTAGTAAAATCAAAGGAAAAAAATATATTTGTACTTCCAATAACGTTCGTTGCTTTTTTATTATCAATCACGATGTATAAAAATGAGCAACAGTTTGCCGATTTTGTGTTAACGATATGGCCTTTGCTTATATTTACGTTTGGCTTCTTACCGATTGTTTTAATGACGATTATGACGGTCGTAAAAAAGAAGCAGCAGCAGTTTTAATGAATTTCATCGTTCAACAACTCTATTAAGCGTCTAATGTAGTTGCGTTAAGTTGCTCGCAACTACATATAGTTGATCTTAGTGGCGAGAATAATGAATGATGAAATTCATTAAAGAAGTAACTTTTTTAAACTTCTTGCTGCTTTTTGAAATCCTACTAAACCATCGATTAAATAATCATCTTGTTCAATATTTACGACATAGTCGTATTGATTTGCTTTAAGTGCGCTAATCATGTCTGCCCATGTTTTTAAACTTTGCCCGTAGCCAATTGTACGGAACGTCCAAGAGCGATTTTTAACATCACTAAAAGGCTGCATATCTAACACACCGTAGAGGTTTAAGTTACGACTGTTAAAAGCAATATCCTTACTTGAAAAATGATAGAGCGCCTCTTGGTCACCGAAAATACGGATTGCTTCAATAACATTAATCCCTTGCCACCAAAGATGAGCAGCATCGATGTTCACACCGATTACATCACCGACAGCATTCCTTAATTTTAATAATGTATAAGGGGAATGAACGGAAAAACAACCGTGTGGCTCTATCGCGAGTTTTACCCCGTGTGCAGCAGCAAATCTACCAACTTCTCTCCAATAAGGAATAACTCGATTTTCCCACTGCCATTCATAAATTTCTTGATACTCTGGAGGCCATGGTGCAGTTGGAAAATTAGGATACATCGAATGGTCAGGCGGTCCTGGCATTCCTGAAAAACCAGTCACAAAAGGAACGCCTAATTTTCCGGCAAGCTCAATCGTTTTAATGATTGTTTCATGATGTTGTCTAGCAAGTTCGACGTTAGGGCTTAATGGATTTCCGTGGCAAGCAAACGCGCTAATAAATAAGCCTCGCCGTTCGATTTCGTTTATAAATGCTCTCCTTTTAGTAGCGTCTACTAAAAGTTCATTTAGTGGAACGAAACGATCGCCTGGGTAATTGCCTGTTGCTAATTCAACCGCGTCAACTTGATGATAGGTTAAAAAGTCGAGCATTTCATCAAATGTAAGGTCATTAAATACGTGATTTACAAAAGCCCCTAAATTCACCTTCAATCCCCCCTTTAGTGAATGTCATCTTTTAAAAAATGTATTCAATTGATAAAACTTTATGTTGAAATGCCGTACATCAACATATAGTTTTATAAATGCCTTTTTGAGGGGGATGTTGTACGGTGGGAAAATATTTTAAGGAAGAGCGCGAGGAGAGTAAGGGGAGTCAAGCATCGAAACGGCAAGAAGAATTAGGTGTCTACCTTACCGATTGTCAACCTGAACCAATCGAACCATTACATGATTGGATTCCTTTGACAACGATAGAGGAAATGGAAAAAACTCATTACGACGTGATTGTTGTCGGAAGTGGTGCTGGGGGTGGATCCGTTTTATGGCGCCTTTGTGAAAAGTGGAAAAACGAAAATAAAAAAATCGCCGTCATTGAAGCGGGATCTTTGTTACTACCAACACATGCTTTAAATTTACCGACTTTTGATCATCCAAGGTTAACTCGTTATTTGAGAAATCCTAAGTATAGTAGGTCAAGAGGAGAAGATTGGCCACAATATTCAGGTGCGACCCAATTTTTTGCCTTAGGAGGTCAAACGATACATTGGGGAACGGCGTGTAGGAGACTTCATGCAGAAGATTTTAAAGATTGGCCGATCAGTTTAAAAGATTTAAACCTTTACTACAACATCGCTGAAAGAGTGATGAATGTTACAAGACAATATACGAAAGACTCTAGATTGCAAGACACCTTATTAGAGCGACTTCGTTTAGCGGGCATGGACGATGCTACCGACCTTACATTAGCTACGGATATCGATATAACAAAATACGGAAAAGTTCATGCAAATGTTTTTTTTAGTTCAATTAATTTTTTTGCACTCGCTTTAAATACGAAACCATTTGATTTAGCGGTTAATACGATGGCAACAGAAATTATTCATGACAATGAAAAAGTTTACGGATTAAAAGTGATGACCAAAGATAAAAAAAGCTATTTATTGAGTGCTAAAAATATCGTATTGTCGGGAAGTACATTTGAGAATCCACGACTTTTATTAAACTCCAAAGTAAAAGGAGAAGCGATTGGCAAGTATTTAATTAACCACTCTTTCGTTGTTGCTGAAGGAACAACAGAAAGGGCTCAATTCCCGGAAGTACTCGGGGTAGCTGGAATTGTTCTGCCACGAACAGAAGACCAATTATTTCAAATACAAGTTCATGGCACTGATCCGTTTG
>SKOL01000547.1 GCA_007120055.1 Anaerobacillus sp. | reverse complement strand
CATCGGCTAAATAGTTAATCGTATCACATAAAGATATAACAACATTATACAAACCAAGACTTTCTAAATGGCGCATATCTTGCTGGAAAAAACGAACTTTTGCATCTTCCCTTTCGCTCTTTTGTTGAGCTACCAATAACATTTCTTCCGATAAATCAACTGCTGTTACTGAAATACCTTGCTTATTTAAAGGAATCGCAATGTTACCAGTGCCACATCCAACATCTAACAACTTCTTACAATCGACGTTATTTGTTTCAATCATTTTTAATACGAAAGACACCCACTCTTCGTAAGGGGCGTCTATCATTAATTGGTCGTACAAATAGGCAAACTTTTCGTAACTCATAATTACTCCTTTTTAAACGTCCAACCATCTTTTTGGTATATTTTACCTTCTTTAAGTAACTTTCCTAATGCTCGTTTAAAAGAACCTTTACTCATATTAAACTTTTGCTTGATAATGATCGGATCTGACTTATCTGTATACGGCATTCCGCCATCTCTTTTTAGTAAAAAATCAAAAATTTTGTCAGCATCATCATGGCGACGTTCATGAGCTTTCGGTTGCATTGAAATATTAATTTTCCCGTCATCACGAACAAAGGTCACCCTTGCTGTCAACACCTTTCCAAGGTGCAACTCCTCTGAAGTTTCATTAAAATGAAGAAAAGCAATATAACTTTGTTCTGTAAAAACAAAGGCACCTTTTTCAGAAAAAGAATAAACCGTCCCAGTGATTTCACTATTCAAAATTGTTTTTGGTGCAACAGATGCCGTCTCTTCTACTGGCGTGCCTCTTAAAAGGCGTCCCATTAAACGTCCTTTTTTATCAAAGGTAAGTGAAACAGGAACCTTTTCACCTACCTTTGGCCATAGTGAACGGTCACTGCCAAGATCGTCCATCGACAAAAATAAATCACGGGAAATTCCATTATAAAGAAACACTCCGTCCTTTTCATTTACCGAGACAACTTCTAACCAATCAAAATTACTGTCTAATGAAATAATTGGCTCTTCCATCGTTGCCGAAAGACGTCCATGGTGATCATGAAATAAAAAAACTTCTATTGATTGTCCTACTTCAATTGCTTCTGTCACTTGTCTATTGTGAAGAAGAATATCTTCTATTTCCTTGTTGTGGTCTGTTAAAAAGTAACCAAAATCTGCTTTTCGTTCAACTGTTAACTGAACGATCATTCCTGGTTTTAATTCCATTATGCTAATACCTCTTCTACATCTATTGTAGGGGCATCTCCCCAGAGCTTTTCTAAATTGTAATATACACGTTCATCTTTATGAAACACATGTACTACGACGTCATCTAAATCAATAAGTACCCAACGCGCTTGATCAAAACCTTCAAGCCTCTTTAATTCAATGTCCTGTGCTTGAGCAGATTTTTTAATTTCTGTTGCGATCGCTTGAACTTGTTTTTCTGAATTACCGTTACAAATTAAAAAATAATCAGAAATTAATGATATCCCCTTCATATCTAAAACCGTTATATTTTCTGCTTTTTTATCGTCAGCAGCCTTCACCGCAATTTGTAATACGTTATTTTCTTTCATATATTAATTTTCCTCCTTCAAGATAAGACTATTATAGACAGCAAGTGTATCCGGAAAAACTGGTTGCTGTTTTTTCATTAAAAAGTTGATCGTATTTGATATCGATGTGATTAAAGCATTATTTAAATCACTAAAAGCCATCTCACGAACTTCCTCTACACCTGGAAATTGACGATTAGGCTCAATATAATCGGAAATAAAGATAATTTTTTCAAGCAGCGTCATTTTTAGTCTTCCTGTTGTATGATAACGAATTCCATTTAAAACTTCTTCATCATATATTTCTACTTCTTTTTTCACTAAATATGCACCGACCGGAGCGTGAAGGATCTCGTCACCATATTTTAAGAGACGTTTATCCATTTGTTGTTCAGAAACTATTCTTCTCATTTCGTCAATCGGACGAAATTTAGCATAATCATGAAATATAGCTGCTAATTCAACTTTATTTTCATCAGCACCGTATTTTTGAGCTAATTTGACTGCGGTATCCGTCACTCCCACCGTATGAACATAGCGCTTTTCTGTCAGTTGTTGTTTGACAATACTTAAAGCTTCTACTTTATCCATAAATTTGAAGCTCCTTTATATATGATAGCACTTGATCTGGAAGTAAGTAGCGAATGGAACGCCCTTGTTTCAATCTCTCCCTTATATCTCGCGAAGAAATTTCTAGTTGTGGTACATTTATTAAGACTAAGTTATCACTATAAATAGATGTACTAATAAAACCAGGTCGTTTTACCCCAACAAAAGTTACTAAATTTAGTAACTCATCAATTTCTTTCCACTTTGGTAAATATTCAATCATATCCCCACCAATAATAAAGTAAAAGTCGTTCTCTTTATATATTGACGTTAATTCTTTCATCGTTTCTATCGTATAAGATGGACCATTCCGTTCAAATTCAATTAAAGAAAGCTTAAAAAATGGATGGTCATTTATTGATTTTTTTACCATTTCAATACGATCTTCGTCTGAACATAGATTACTTCCTTTTTTATGAGGAGGTATCTTTGTTGGCATAAACCATACTTCGTCTAATTGACAAGCTTCTAATGCTTGTTCAGCGATTAGCAAATGGCCAAAATGCGGAGGATCGAAAGTACCACCCAATAATCCTATTTTCCGCAAAAAAAGTCCCCCCTCATTAAGGTAATTGTATATTTTTATTTTCCCT
>SKOL01000061.1 GCA_007120055.1 Anaerobacillus sp. | reverse complement strand
TAGAATCACGCTTGAAGCAAAATGATAAGCTTGCAATAATTGGACAAATTACGACAGGGATTGCACATGAGATAAAAAATCCATTAGCGATTTTATCGGGCTCATCTGAACTATTATTAGAAGAAGTTGAGGAACAAAAGTGTTCTTCAGATATTATCGAATTGTCAAAAGATATACATCAAGTGGTACGTAGGATGAATACAATCGCAAATAACTTTCTGAACTTTGCCAAAATCAATAAAATAAATGCCAAACCTTTTGACGTGTCAGAAGTAATGGAAGAAGTTTTACACCTTGTTCGTTTTAAATTAAATGATGCTAGGATTGAAGTCATTAGACAGTATGACACAACACCTGAACTTATTGGCGCCCATGATCAATTATTACAAGCGTTTTTAAACTTAGTATTAAATGCGATTGAAGCAATGTCTGCAGGTGGAAAGTTAACGATATCGATATTTGAAGAACTTCAAGATTATGACCGTAGATGTGTCATCGTGAAAATTACTGATACAGGACCTGGTATTTCTGAAAAAGATATGGAGTGGTTATTCGATCCATTTTTTTCCACGAAGGAAACGGGAAATGGTCTTGGTTTAACAATAGCTAGGGACATCGTTAGAGAACATAATGGTGAGTTGAACATTTTTAGTTCAAGTAAAGGTACGTCTATACAATGCTGTTTTCTAGTAAACACAGGGGAGGAAGTATAGAATGAGTAACCAATTATCTGTGTTAATTGTTGATGATGAAGTACAACTATGCAAACTAATCGCACGAAAACTGATAAAATCAGGGATTCAATCAAATATCGTACATGATGGAACTGGAGCCTTGTCGGAAATTAAAAGTAAATTTTTTGACGCCATTATTTTAGATTTTATGTTGCCTGATATGACAGGACTAGATGTTCTGAAAGAAATCCAGATAATGAAATTGAATATTCCTGTTATCATGTTAACTGCATATGGAAACGTTGAAAGTGCAGTTTCAGCAATGAAATTAGGTGCAACAGATTATTTAAATAAGCCAATGGAATTAGATAAGTTGAAGAATATTATTTTAAAGACTTGCAATAACCAAGTATCTCCACGAAACGTACCAGAAGAAGTTGGGCAAGATATTTTTGTTTATAAGAACAGAAAAATGAAACGAGTGATGGATCTTCTTAAACAAGTAAAAGAAACTGATGCTGGTATATTAATTTTAGGTGAAAGTGGTGTTGGGAAAACTAGTCTAGCAAGGTGGATTCATGAACAAAGTAATCGTAGAGATAGGCCTTTTGTTTCTATTAACTGTGCAGCAATCCCAGAAACGCTATTAGAGAGCGAATTATTTGGATATCAAAAAGGTGCATTTAATGGAGCGACAACGTCAAAGGTTGGTAAATTTGTAGCATCAGATGGTGGCACAATTTTATTAGATGAAATTGGAGAGGTTTCTTTAAAGATGCAAGCAAAATTATCACATGTCATTGAAGATAAACTAATTATGCAATTAGGGAGTTATGATTTTCAAAAGATTGATGTAAGAATTATTACGGCCACAAACAAAGATATAAAAGAGTTAGTGAAAACAGGCGATTTTCGCGAAGACTTATATTATCGATTAAATTTAATTGAGGTTGAAGTCCCACCATTACGAGATCGGAAAGAAGATATACCGCTTTTAATAAAACACCAACTCATAAAATTAAATGAAAAATACAATAAGCATATTGAAATGGACCCACGGTGTGTAACGATACTTACAAACTATGAGTGGCCTGGAAACATTAGAGAGTTGCTTAATTCACTTGAACGGATCCATATTTTAAAACGTTTTGGTGTTATTGTCCCTGAAGATTTGGTTCAAGCTTCACTTCAATTTGAAGTCGTCGTAAACAAGAAAGGGATCGAAGGAAAACAAGGCTTCCTTTCTGGAAAGCTTCCGGAGGTTTTAGAAGAGGTTGAAGAACAAATGATAAAGAAAGCTTTACTAGAAACGAATGGCAACCAGACGAAGGCAGCGGAAAAATTGGGAATTGCTAGACACACTCTTATCTACAAAGTAAAAAAATTCGGGTTGAACCTCTAAGGTGACTAAAATGTTCAGAAATATATTCATTACAAGAAATATTTTTCCGTTCTTGCTATGTATAATACTCTTAGTCTCCTGTAGCTCAAAAATGAAAGATAACGAAAAGAATGCACATTATTCTTCAGAACTACCAACGATAACAATTGGTTCTAAACCGTTTACGGAACAGTATATTTTAATGACGATGACTTCATTACTTTTAAGAGATAACGGTTATAAAGTTAATGAAATCCGTTTTCTGGATACTCCTACTATTCGTAGTGCAATAGAAGAAAAATTTATAGATATGTATTGGGAATATACGAATACTGCTAGAATAATTTTTCACAAACAGCCGCCAATCTTTGATCCTGCTGAAGCTTATCTTTCAGTTCAGGAACATGATAAAAGAGATCATTTATTGTGGCTTGAAAAAAGTGAATTTTATAGTAATTGGGCAATTATCATAAAGAAATCTTTTGCTGAGAAAAATCAATTGACCACTATTAGTGATTTAATTAGTTATATGGAGGAAAGAAACGTTCCATTAAAGTTTGCTACAAGTGATGACTTTCTGTCTCGGGCCGACGGATTAAACCATTTACAAAATGTTTATAATTTTACCTTGAATGACAATCAAATATTGCCTGTAGACTGGGATTTATTAACTCTTGCTGTAAAAGAAAGTAGAGTAG
>SKOL01000007.1 GCA_007120055.1 Anaerobacillus sp. | reverse complement strand
TGCCTTACAACATGTTTCCTTTAAAGTAAATAAAGGAGAAACACTAGGTGTCGTTGGAAGAACAGGAAGTGGTAAAACGACATTAATGAAACTGTTTATGCGCCAATACGATTTAAACGATGGAGTCATTTATTTTTCCGGAAGGTCTATAAATGAATATACGTTAGAAGCTTTAAGGAAATCTGTAGGCTATGTCCCACAAGATCATTTTTTATTTTCAGCGACGATTGCTGATAATATCGCTTTTGCAAAGCCTGATGCGAGCTTATCTGAAATTATCGATGCGGCAAAGCTTGCATCTATTCATGAAGATATCGTTCAACTACCTGATGGGTATGAAACGGTTGTTGGTGAACGAGGTGTAACCTTGTCAGGTGGGCAAAAACAAAGAATTTCGATTGCAAGAGCTCTAATAACAAACCCTGAATTATTAATCCTTGATGATAGTTTATCAGCGGTTGATGCGAAAACGGAAGAAGCAATTCTAGAGGCATTAAGAGAGGTTCGCAAAGATAAAACAACAATGATCACAGCGCATCGTTTAAGTGCAATAAAGCATGCGAATACGATTGTCGTGTTAGATAATGGAGAAGTTATTCAAAAGGGAAATCATAAGCAACTAATGTCTGTTGATGGTTGGTATAAAGAGATGTATGAAAAACAAAAGCTGGAGACGCTAGTTGAACAAGGGGGCTCAAATGATGAATCATAAAAACAAACAATCACTATTATTTGAGCTGATGGATCAGAAAATCGTCTTTCGTCGACTGTTAAGTTATACGAAACCTCATTTACGTTGGCTTACAATTGCCTTTTTTCTACTAATGCTAGGAACAGGTGCGCAAATTTTAGGGCCAATCCTTATTAAAATTTTTATTGATGATTATTTAACACCGAGGATTTTTGATTTTCAGCCACTTATTCTACTTGCGGCAGGCTATTTAGGGCTACATTTTGCGAGTGTTGCAATTACTTATGTGCAACTGTTTCTATTTCAAAAAATCGCACTGAAAATCATTCAACAAATTCGTATTGACGTCTTTGAAAAAGTTCAAAACTTAGGTTTAGCTTTTTTCGATAAGTTTCCTACTGGTGGACTTGTTTCACGTATTACGAATGATACCGAAACGATTAAAGATTTGTACGTAAGTGTTTTGTCAAACTACGTACAAAACATAATGTTCTTAATCGGTGTTTTTGCTGCGATGTTTTACTTAAATGTGCAGCTCGCATTTTTCTGTTTATTTTTATTACCTGTGTTGTTTATTTTAATGCAACTATATCGTAAACTTAGTTCGAAATTTTATGCGGAAATGAGTGAAAAATTAAGTCAACTCAATTCGAAAATAAATGAATCCATTCAAGGAATGACGATCATTCAAATTTTTCGCCAGCAAAAAAGGTTACGTCGTGAATTCGAAACGATCAATGACGACCATCAAAAAGCATGGTTAAAAAGTATTAAACTTGACGGGCTTTTATTAAGACCAGCCGTCGATTTCATTTCCATTATTGCCCTAATTTTAGTGTTAAGTTATTTTGGTGTTACATCTTTAAATAGCCCGATTGAGATTGGGGTTTTATATGCTTTTATTACTTATTTAGACCGTTTTTTTGAACCTGTAAATCAAATGATGATGAGGTTATCAATTTTCCAACAAGCGCTAGTTTCAGCGAGTCGTGTATTCCGCCTCCTTGATCATCACGAAGTTTCTCCTGAAAAACAAGCGGAAGGGCATCCGAAAATTGAAAAAGGAGAAATTGAGTTTCGCAACGTAAGCTTTTCTTATGACGGTGAACATAACGTCTTGAAAAATATTTCTTTTAAAGCGAAAAAAGGAGAAACAGTGGCTCTCGTTGGGCATACTGGAAGTGGGAAAAGTTCAATCATTAATTTATTAATGCGTTTCTATCCAGGGGTAAAAGGTGATATTTTTATAGATGGCGTGCCGATCGATCACTATGAAAATGATGAATTAAGAAAAAAAATGGGACTTGTCCTCCAAGATCCGTTTTTGTTTGTTGGCACTGTTGAAGAAAATATAAAATTTTATAACGACAATTTAACGAAAGATGAAGTCGTTAATGCCGCTAAATTCGTTCACGCCCATCCGTTTATCGAGAAACTTTTAGGGTGTTATGAAGCGAGAATAGGTGAAAGAGGGTCGACACTTTCTAGTGGGCAAAGGCAGTTACTTTCATTTGCAAGAACGATTGCTCTAAATCCGAGTATTCTTGTATTAGATGAAGCGACTGCGAATGTTGATACAGAAACAGAAGGAGAAATACAACTGGCATTAGAAAAGATGCAAATGGGTAGAACGACGGTTGCTATCGCTCACCGCCTCTCAACGATCAAAGATGCTGACCAAATTTTAGTGTTACATCAAGGTGAAATTGTAGAACGAGGCAACCATAGCGAATTAATCGAGCAAGGCGGCCTTTATCATAAAATGTATTTACTTCAGCAAGGCGATCGAGAAGAAATAGCGTCGGTAACAACCTCTGAATATGTAAACACGGTTGACAAAAATACATAGCAGGGGTATGGTATGAATAAAGAGGTGAAAACATGGAAAAAGAACAATTATTAAATATTCCGTTACATCCTGAGAAAAATCCTGCTGTTAAAAGGCGAGAAGAAGAAAAAGCTAAATTAATTAACCGTTTAAAGAGAATTGAAGGACAAGTTAGAGGTATTCAACGGATGGTTGAAGACGACCGCTATTGTGTCGATGTATTAGTACAAGTTTCGGC
>SKOL01000579.1 GCA_007120055.1 Anaerobacillus sp. | reverse complement strand
GACCTTCTAACTTTCTAACTGTTAACTAACCACTAACCAACAATTACACAAAAAAAGTATGCGAACATTGTTTAACATTCGCATACTTTAATATCATTTTATTTTTATGCTTTTGTATTTAGTGCTGCTTTAATTAATTCTCTAAATAATGGTTGTGGTCTCGTTGGGCGAGATACAAACTCGGGATGGAACTGAGACGCAATAAAGTATGGATGGTCTTCTAGCTCAATAATTTCTACTAATCGTCCATCTGGACTTGTCCCTGAAAATTTGAAACCTGCTTTCTCCATCTGTTCACGGTAGTCGTTATTAAATTCATAACGGTGGCGATGGCGCTCATAAACGACTTGCTCTTCATATGCTTGTTGAGCAAGTGAACCTTCTTTTAGCTTACAAGGGTAAAGGCCTAGTCTTAACGTTCCGCCCATGTCCTCTACATCTTTTTGCTCAGGTAAAAGGTCAATGACAGGATGTTTCGTTTCTGGATCAAGTTCTGCCGAATGTGCTCCTTGTAAACCTAATACGTTTCTCGCATACTCGATGGAAGCAAGTTGCATCCCTAAGCAAATTCCGAGGAATGGAACTTTATTTTCTCTTGCATATTTAATCGCTGAAATTTTTCCTTCAATACCACGATCACCGAATCCACCCGGAACTAAAATACCGTCAACTCCATTTAATTTTTCGCTAACATTTTCATCTGTTACTTCTTCAGAGTTAATCCATTTAATATTAATATCTGCGTCAAACGCATAGCCGGCATGGCGAAGCGATTCTGCCACGGAGAGATACGCATCTTGTAACGCAACGTACTTTCCGACTAAGCCAATCGTTACTTTTTCAGAAAGGTTTTTCACACGATTTACAAGGGCATTCCATTCTGTCATTTCAGCTTCTTTGCAATCAAGATTTAAAAAGTTACAAACATATTGGTCTAAATGTTGCTTTTGTAAATCTAAAGGGACTTCGTATAACGTCTCCGCATCTCTCGCTTCAATGACCGCATTTTTCTCAATGTCACAGAACAAAGCAATTTTATCTTTCATATCGTCTGGAACTGGGCGTTCAGTACGAACGACGATAACATTTGGCTGTATTCCTAAGCTACGTAATTCTTTGACACTATGTTGCGTCGGTTTCGATTTCATTTCACCAGCAGCTGCTAAGTAAGGAATTAACGTACAGTGAATGTACATGACATTTCCGACACCGACATCACTTTTAATTTGACGGATCGCTTCTAAAAATGGTAGCGATTCGATATCACCGACCGTTCCACCAATTTCAGTAATAACTACATCTGGCTTATTTTCGCGTCCGGCCCGGAAAACACGTTCTTTAATTTCATTGGTAATATGAGGGATGACCTGTACTGTACCACCTAAATAGTCACCTCTACGCTCTTTTTTAAGAACCGTTGAGTAAATTTTCCCAGTTGTCACATTACTATTTTGGCTTAAATTAATATCAATAAAACGCTCATAGTGACCTAAGTCTAAATCGGTTTCTGCACCATCATCGGTAACAAAAACTTCACCGTGTTGATATGGACTCATTGTTCCTGGATCTACGTTTATGTAAGGATCAAACTTTTGGATCGTTACTTTTAGTCCTCGATTTTTTAATAAACGGCCTAAAGATGCAGCAGTAATCCCTTTTCCTAGTGAAGAAACTACACCACCAGTTACAAAAATATACTTCGTCGTCATTGTTTTCCCTCTCTTTTTTGTAATTTTAGTTTTGAATTTTGAGTTATGAGTTGTTTACTAGCGAAGTAAATACCTTTGACTATTGCACCACTACTCATTTAAAATTCAACAATTAACACTCTTATTAAACATTGTCTCCAATAAAAATAAAAAAACAAAAGTTACTACCCCAATTTTCTTGGGGGCAACTTTTGTTTTATCATTTAATCATTATGAAAACGTACTTTCACCAACTTGTTTGGTGAACTAGTTTTTCATATTTCATAAGTTTTATTTAATTTGCTTATTAGAAAAGCCCAAAAAGAATTCTATCTTATTACAGATAGCTTTGTCAAGCCAGTCTAGGAAAGAAATAATGATTTATAATTCGTCGTCGTCTTCAAAATCTTCGTCGATATCTTCATCATCGTCTGCGTCTTCATCGTCGTCAAGATCTAGGTCGACATCTTCCTCTTCATCATCGTCTTCATCACTTACAAGTTCATCTAATTCATCTTCTAAGTCTTCGAACTCATCATCTAACTCTTCTTCAAGATCATCAAAGTCTTCATCTAGCTCAACTTCTTCAGCAGCTGCTTTTTTCGTTTTTTTGCGACGAACAGTTTGAGTCACTTCTTCTTCGATTTGCTCATACGGGTACCAAGTTCTTAGTCCCCAACGATTTTCACCTATACAAATAAAACGCCCGTCAATATTTAAATCTGTGTACAAGAAAGAAATGCGTTCCATCACTTCTTCTTCCGGCATCCCTTTAATTTCTGCGACACGTTTCATTAAATCATTAAAGACAAACGGTTCCCTCTGTTCTTTCATAAGTTCGTAAGTAATTTCGATCATCGACATTTCATTAATTTGTTCCGGTTTATATTCATTTAACTTCAATGTTTGCACACCCTTTCAATAAACATCATCATTATTATTACGGTAACTTCAATAATGAAGCACCTTTATGTAATTGATTATAGTAAGGAAAATCATACCTTTCATTATAAACATAAATGAAAACATTATGCTAGTCTAGGGGAAAAAATTTACTACAATTTAAAATTTACAATTAAAAATTAGTGAGGGTAGTGCTGCGATGGTTTGAGTGACCATATGTAAATTTTAAATTTTGAATTTTGAATTAGACCCGCGAAGCTTTCACCAACTCTTCACTCAAAACTACTACATGCAAAGAAGAATCGAGCTTGATGTCCTCAAACTCGATTCTCTGCATTATTAACGTTACATATTCCTACGATATTGTCCACCGACTTGGTAGAGAGCTTGTGTGATTTGGCCGAGACTGGCGACTTTTACAGTTTCCATTAGCTCCGCAAAAATATTGCCGTTAGACATTGCTACTTGTTGAAGTCGTTTTAAGGCTTCTTCTGCAGTGTCTTTGTTGCGCTCTTGGAACGCTCTTAAGTTGGCAATTTGCTGCTCTTTTTCTTCTTTCGTTGCACGAGCAATTTCCATTTCGAAATCTTCTTCCGATGGCGCATTTGGATTTAAGTATGTGTTCACGCCGATAATTGGGAGTTCACCACTATGCTTTTTCATTTCGTAGTACATCGATTCTTCTTGAATTTTACCACGTTGATATTGTGTTTCCATCGCGCCTAGTACGCCACCACGGTCACTAATTTTTTCTAACTCTTGTAAAACAGCTTCTTCGACTAAATCCGTTAACTCATCAATAATAAATGAACCTTGTAGTGAGTTTTCGTTTTTCGCAAGACCTAGTTCTTTTGTAATAATCATTTGGATCGCCATCGCCCTGCGTACTGATTCTTCTGTCGGTGTTGTTACTGCTTCGTCATAAGCATTCGTGTGCAGTGAGTTACAGTTATCGTAAATTGCCATTAATGCTTGAAGTGTCGTACGAATATCGTTAAAGTCAACTTCTTGGGCGTGAAGTGAACGACCTGAAGTTTGAATATGATATTTTAACTTTTGGCTACGATCGTTTCCTTTATATTTATGTTTCATCGTCGTTGACCAAATTCTTCTTGCCACACGACCAATCACGGTATATTCCGGATCTAGTCCGTTCGAGAAGAAGAACGAAAGGTTCGGTGCAAAGTCATCAATCTTCATCCCACGACTTAAATAGTATTCAACGTACGTAAAGCCATTGGCTAACGTAAACGCTAACTGACTAATTGGGTTTGCCCCTGCTTCGGCAATATGATAGCCAGAAATCGATACTGAATAGTAGTTACGAACTTGGTTCTCGATAAAGTATTGTTGGATGTCACCCATCATTCTTAACGCAAATTCTGTTGAGAAAATACACGTATTTTGACCTTGGTCTTCTTTTAAAATATCCGCTTGAACCGTTCCACGAACGTTAGCTAACGTAAGCGCTTTTATATTTGCACGCTCATCTTCTGTCGCAGGACGGCTATGTTCACGCTCAAATTTTTCGATTTGTTGGTCGATCGCCGTGTTCATAAACATCGCTAGCATGATCGGTGCCGGTCCGTTAATCGTCATTGATACTGACGTTGAAGGTGCACATAAGTCAAAACCTGCATAAAGCTTTTTAATATCCTCTAACGTACAAATGCTTACGCCACTTTCACCAACTTTACCGTAAATGTCTGGACGATAATCTGGGTCTTCACCATATAATGTTACCGAGTCAAATGCCGTACTTAAGCGTTTCGCATCATCATCTTTCGATAAATAGTGAAAACGTCTATTTGTACGTTCTGGCGTTCCTTCTCCAGCAAACTGACGCTTCGGATCTTCCCCTTTTCGTTTGAACGGGAATACGCCTGCTGTATACGGAAACTCGCCAGGGACGTTTTCTTTTAAGCACCAACGAACAATTTCGCCCCAATCTTCAAACTTCGGTAAGGAAACTTTCGGTATTTTTAATCCAGATAAGCTTTCTGTTTTCAACTCGGTACGAATTTCTTTGTCACGAATTTTCGTTACAAATTCATCTTGAGAGTATGTTTCTTTTAAGACAGGCCATTTTTCAATGATCGCTTTCGTTTCTGGGTGGAGCTTTTCTTCATAAAACTTTTGTACTTTTTCTAATTGAGCGAATGTCTCATCAGAAGTATCATCACTAGCCGTTTGTAAAGCTTCAATCGTTCCTTTAATTTGGAACAGCTTGCGAGCATAAGAAACTTGTTCTTCTGTATGCTCTTTGTAACCACGAACCGTTTTCACAATATCAAAAAGATATTGCGCGTGCTCTGGAGGAATAATTAAATTATCTTTCGTAACAACATCTGTTGTTTCAAGCGTTGTTTCCCATTCAAAACCATACTTTTCATTGATTTTATTAACAAGGGCAACAAATAATGTGTTTGTGCCTGGGTCGTTGAATTGACTTGCAATCGTTCCGTACACCGGCATATTATTAGTATCTTGATCAAAAAGCATATGACTACGCTGATACTGTTTTTTTACATCTCTAAGCGCATCTTCTGATCCTTTACGCTCAAATTTATTAATACAAATTAAATCTGCATAATCGATCATATCAATTTTTTCAAGCTGTGTCGGTGCTCCAAACTCACTCGTCATTACATACATCGAAATATCAACGACTTCCACAATCGCCGCGTCACCTTGTCCAATACCACTCGTTTCAACAATAACAAGATCGAATCCGGCTGCTTTTACAACTTCAATCGCATCACGAATTCCTTCTGAAATTTCCATTTTTGAGCCACGTGTCGCAAGAGAACGCATAAACACACGTGAGGAATTAATTGAGTTCATACGAATGCGGTCACCGAGAAGAGCTCCACCTGTTTTTTGTTTCGTCGGATCAATCGAAATGATGGCTACCGTCTTATCTTCAAATTCATTTAAAAAACGACGTACTAACTCGTCAGTGAGTGAGCTTTTTCCTGCTCCACCTGTCCCTGTGATCCCTAACACAGGAACCGTTTGTGTCATTTCTTTAATTTTTGAAAAAGCCGCTTCTGCTGTCGTCGCCACTTCACCAGCGGAAAGCTCTTGACGTTCTGCGAGCGTAATTAACCTTGAAATCGCTTGACCATTTTTTTCTGCCAGTTGATCAATTTCTCCAGTTACAGATTTAACTGTAGGGAAATCACACTCTTCAACCATCATATTAATCATGCCTTGAAGTCCTTGTGTTCTACCATCTTCAGGTGAGAAGATTCGCGCAATTCCATATTCATGAAGTTCTTTTATTTCCGCAGGAATAATTACGCCGCCACCACCACCGTAAATGCGAATATGTGAGGCACCTTTTTCTTTTAGAAGGTCGTACATATATTTAAAGTATTCCATGTGCCCACCTTGATAAGATGAAAGGGCAATTCCTTGAACATCTTCTTGGATAGCAGCATGGACAACTTCTTCTGCTGAACGGTTGTGACCTAAATGAATCACCTCTGTCCCATTAGCTTGAAGCATTCTTCTCATAATATTAATTGATGCGTCATGACCATCAAATAAACTAGACGCCGTTACGAAGCGTACATGGTTTTTCGGCCGATAAACATCGATCTTTTCCATAAAATCATCCCCCTTTTTTAATGTACAATTTACAATTTATAGTTCACAATTGTACTTAAGGCATGCTTCGAAGCGTTGCCGACGCTATTGTAAATTTTTAATTTTAAATTATACATTAACCTTTAAGTAGTCCTTTTAATATCAAGCTTGTTTGTAAGTCGATGTATTCGTCGAGTGTGTAGTTGCTTTGTACTACCCAACGACGGAAAGTCCACATGTGAGCTTGAACGAGAATGTTGTTTGCTCCTAATTTGACCTCATCTTCTGATAAGTCAAGATCCCCACGCGCGACGCACTGTTTCATAATTTCCTCAATCATCGCTACCATGCCATTTTCCTTTTGTAGTACGTATGCTAACGCTTCTTTCGGAAGCGATTTTGACTCTTGATACATGACTAAAACTTCATCTTGCAAATCATCGATGACTTTAAAAAGTGCAGCAATCGCTGACTTTAAACTTTCAATTCCTTCGACATCATGATTTAGTCGTTGTACTAAGTTATCTCTAACCTCATCATAAATTGAGTCACAAACGAGATAAAGAATATCTTCTTTGGAACCAATGTATTCATATAACGTACCGATACTAAATCCAGATTCTTTTGCAATCTCCCTCGTCGTTGTTCGATGGAAGCCTTTTTGTTTAAAAAGAGTTACCGCCGCCTTGATCATTTGTTCTCTTCGCTTTTTTATTAATTGTTGATCTTTTACCATCGAGGGTACTTTTTTTCTTTTCAAAGACTCATGCACTCCCCTCTATTTTCAATGTAGAATTTATAATTTATAATTCACAATTTACAATTAAAAATTAATGAAAGTAAAGCTTCGAAGAAAAAGCTAAGAAGACTACGAAGCTTTACCTAGAAATAATTTCACATTGTAAACTTTTAATTTTAAATTTAAAATTAAATATCTACTTCTACATTTTACATTGTAAATTATAAATTACCATACAATTGTACATTGTAAATTAATCAGCTAAAAGCATTTTTGAAATGACTAGACGTTGGATTTCGTTTGTTCCTTCATAAATTTGGGTAATTTTTGCGTCTCTCATATAACGTTCAACTGGATATTCTTTCGTGTAGCCGTAACCTCCGAACACTTGAACCGCTTCTATTGCAACTTCCATTGCAGAATCTCCAGCAAATAATTTCGACATTGCTGACTCTTTACCATACGACTTTCCTTCACTTTCTAACCAAGCTGCTTGATAAGTTAATAGTCTTGAAGCTTCAACTTTTACAGCCATGTCTGCAATTTTAAACCCTAACCCTTGTTGGGCACCGATCGGCTTTCCAAACTGCTTTCTTTCTTTGGCATAGTCGACCGCAGCATCTAAAGCGCCTTGAGCAATGCCGACCGCCTGAGCAGCAATCCCGTTACGTCCACCGTCTAACGTCATCATTGCAATTTTAAAGCCTTCCCCTTCTTTTCCAAGTAGGTTCTCTTTCGGAACACGGCAATTATCAAAAATAATTTCTAGTGTTGATGAAGAACGAATTCCTAATTTCTTTTCTTTTTTACCGAAAGTAAATCCTGGTGTACCTTTTTCAACGATAAAAGCACTTACGCCTTTATGCTTTAATTCCGGTTGTGTTACGGCAAAAACGATATAAATTTCGGCGTCGCCACCGTTAGTGATAAAAATCTTTGAACCATCTAAAATGTACTCGTCTCCGTCTAATTTTGCTGTTGTTTTCATTGCTGAAACGTCAGAACCTGCACCTGGCTCTGTTAAGCCGTATGCCCCTAACTTTTTCCCTTCTGCCATTGGGCGTAAAAACTTTTGCTTTTGCTCTTCATTACCGAATTTGTATACAGGCCAACCCGCTAAAGATGTGTGGGCTGATAAAGTAACACCGACAGAAGCACATACGCGTGAAAGCTCTTCAACAGCAATTGAATAAGAAACGAAGTCACTACCAATTCCACCGTACTCTTCTGGCCAAGGAATCCCCGTTAATCCTAACTCCCCCATCATATCGAAAATACCACGGTCAAAGCGTTCTTCTTCATCACGTTCAGCAGCACTTGGTTCTACTTCATTTTTCGCAAAATCACGGACCATCTTTCTAATCATTTCTTGTTCTTCAGTTAATGAAAAATTCATCGTTATTCCCCCTAATGGTTATTTAAAATTTAAATGATCTAGTGCTATATTTTCTATTAATCTTGTAATAGCTTTTTACTAATAACGATACGCTGAATTTCATTTGTACCTTCGTAAATTTCACAAACTTTTGCATCTCTAAAGTAACGCTCAACTGGATATTCTTTCGTGTAACCGTAGCCACCAAACACTTGGATCGCCTCGGTTGAAACTTCCATCGCTGCTCTAGAAGCGAATAATTTGGCCATTGATGCTTCTTTACCACAAGGTAAGCCTTGAGCTCGTAAATTTGCGGCACGGTAAGTTAGTAGTTTTGCAGCTTCTACTTTTGTCGCCATATCTGCTAACTTAAATCCTAAGCCTTGTTGGGCGCCAATTGGCTTTCCGAACTGCTTTCTTTCTTTAGCGTAAGCAACCGCTGCTTCTAAGGAAGCTTCTGCTATTCCGAGAGATTGAGCGGCAATTCCGATTCGACCGACATCTAAGTTGGCCATTGCAATTTTAAAGCCATCTCCTTCAGAATCGAGAAGGTTTTCAACAGGAACGAGGGCATCTTCAAAAATTAATTCATTCGTATTTGAACCGTGCATCCCCATTTTTTCTTCTTTTTTACCAACTGTAAATCCAGGTGTTCCTTTCTCAACGATAAATGTTGAAATTCCTTTTACACCCGGCGCGTTCAAATCTGTTTTCGTAGAAACGATATACGTATCAGCTTCGCCACCGTTCGTAATGAAAATTTTCGATCCATTTAAAACGTAATGGTCGCCTTTTCGAACCGCTGTCGTTTTAATTCCTGAAGCATCACTACCAGCGCCTGGTTCTGTAATGGCAAAAGCACCAATATATTCGCCACTCGCTAGCTTTGGAACGTACTTTTGCTTTTGAGCTTCCGTTCCGAAATAAACGATTGGATTTGTTCCTACCGACGTGTGTACCGACAAAATAACACCAACCGTTGCACTCACTTTCGATAACTCATTAATGGCAATAATATAAGAAGTGAAGTCCATTCCAGCTCCACCGTATTCTTCATCAATTGGAATTCCCATTAAACCTAATTCACCCATTTGCTTGACGATCTCTTTTGGGAACTCATCTGACTCTTCCATCGTTTCAACAAACGGTGCAATCTGCTCTTCGGCAAAATCGCGAACCATTTTCCTCATCATTTCCTGTTCTTCCGTAAAACGCAATTCCATGATTATCTCCCCTTTTTTAATGTACAATGTACAATTTAAAATTTAAAATTGTCTAGGGGCGCTTCGTAGCTTTACAGTCAGTAATTGTACATTGTACATTTTAAATTCTACATTTTAGTTATATTGATAAAACCCTCTACCTGACTTCTTACCAAGCCATCCTGCTTTAACGTATTTTCTAAGAAGTGGGCATGGGCGGTATTTGTCATCGCCAAAGCCTTCGTGAAGTGTTTCCATAATGTAAAGACAAGTATCTAATCCGATAAAGTCCGCTAACGTTAATGGTCCCATTGGATGGTTCATTCCGAGCTTCATTACTTCATCGACCGCTTCTGGTGTTGCTACCCCTTCATAAACGGTATAAATCGCTTCGTTAATCATCGGCATTAAAATTCTGTTTGCAACAAAACCTGGGAAGTCATTAACTTCAACTGGTGTTTTATTAAGTTTGTGAGACATGTTTTCGATAATTTCATAAACTTCATCCGATGTTGCTAAGCCACGAATAACTTCGATTAATTTCATGACTGGAACTGGGTTCATAAAGTGCATTCCGATCACTTTTTCTGGACGATTCGTCACCGCTGCAATTTCTGTAATTGGAAGCGACGACGTATTTGTTGCTAAAATCGCGTGACTAGGAGCAATTTCATCCAACTGCGCAAAGACTTTCGATTTAATTTCCATATTTTCTACTGCTGCTTCAATGACTAAATCAACATCACTTGCATCTTGTAATTGAACTGAAGGAGTGATGCGACCGACAATCTCATCACGTACTGATTCTTCTAATCTACCTTTTTCCACTTGACGGTTTAAATTTTTATTAATAATACCTAAACCACGATTAACAAAGTCTTCTTTCAGGTCATTTAAAACAACACCATAACCTGCTTGCGCACAAACTTGCGCAATCCCTGAACCCATTTGACCAGCACCGATTACCATTACTTTTTTAATTTCCATCTTCTTCATTCCCCCATTAGTTAATTTAAAATTTATAATTTACAATTTAAAATTG
>SKOL01000307.1 GCA_007120055.1 Anaerobacillus sp. | reverse complement strand
GTGTTACCGAAAGAAGTGTCGATTATAAGAACTTAATATAATTTACGCTATTCCTATAGTTACAAATGTTTGAACGTATGGTACAATACTATTAGAATTGTTATTAAATAAAACCAGTCGCTACTATTTCTAATTGAAAAGTAGTGGCTTTTCTTTACAAAAGAAATATAAATTTAAACTATAAAGAATGAAAGCCCTTCAAAATATCGATTTTACGAAGGTATAGGGGGAACGTAAAATGGAAATAACGAGCTTACAAGATAAATTAGGACGCCCACTTCGTGATTTACGAATATCCGTAACTGACCGTTGTAATTTTCGTTGCAGCTATTGTATGCCTGCTGAAATTTTTGATAAAAACTTTCGATTTCTTCCTAAGGACGATGTACTTACTTTTGAAGAGATTACTAGAGTTTCAAATTTATTTGTGCGTGCTGCTGGTATCGAGAAATTACGTATAACAGGTGGAGAGCCTTTAGTTCGTAAAGATATTACCGATTTAATTCGAATGCTATCCACGGTGAAAGGGATCAAAGATATTGCGATGACAACCAACGGCTCTCTTTTAGCGAAACATGCGAAAGCACTGAAAGAAGCTGGCTTACATCGTGTAACGATTAGTTTAGATTGTTTAGATGATGAAAGATTTCGAAAAATAAATGGACGTGGCGTAGGAGTCGACCAAGTTTTCGAAGGAATTAGTGCAGCCGAAGAAGCAGGTTTAGGCGTAAAAATAAATATGGTTGTTCAGCGTGGTGTTAATGATCACGACATTATTCCGATGGCACGCCATTTCAAAGATACTGGCATCATTTTACGCTTTATTGAATTTATGGATGTAGGAAACTCAAATGGATGGAATTTAGACGATGTCATCTCGAAAAAAGAAATTTTTGAACGCATTAACAAAGAAATGCCTATAGAACCGATCAAGCCAAACTATGAAGGTGAAGTTGCGACAAGGTTCCGTTTTAAAGATAGTGATAACGAAATTGGAATTATTTCATCTGTCACTGATGCTTTTTGCTCTACATGTTCAAGAGCACGATTATCAGCTGATGGAAAACTAGTTACTTGCTTATTTGCAGCAGGAGGCCACGACTTAAGAGATTTGCTACGTTCAGGAGCGAGTGATGAAGAGGTCATCGAGCGTATGGCTGAAATTTGGGGTAACCGCTATGACCGCTACTCTGAAGAACGCCTGCAAAACACAGATAAAAAACAAATTCGTAAAATTGAAATGTCACAAATCGGTGGATAATAAGAAAAGCGCATGCGCCTTGGTAAGCCCTGAAAAGCGTTGGAGAGCCAGCGACGGTTTATCTCCTCTTGAGATACATCACCGAGTAGATAAACATCGATGGATCGAAACGCTCGAGGGGCTAGGCGCTGCTCCTGCGATTACTCGTCGCAAAACTTACACTGTAGCATATTCAGTGAAGTGTCTTGGAGCTAGACAGCTTCCTAAGTTCAAACATTTTATACTCTTTTCTTTTAAAAAACTAAGGCGCACATTTGTGCGGCCTTAGTTTTTTGTTTAGGGTGAGCTGTCAGCCTGATACGGACATCATTAAAGCGTGGATTGTCTTGCGAAAATGCTTTTGGCGATCTTTAACTGTTAACTATTTGGATTATCTAAATCATTAATATTAGGATTTTCAAAGGTGACATAATTTAAATCTTCATCAAAATCAATAACCATCCCATTAAGATACCAAAAATCCTCTTCTGCTACAAAAAACTGTATCTCATCTACCGTTGTAACATATGCATTTTTCGAAGGTTGTTCTTTAGCTACTCCAACAGAAAATCCTCCCGATCCACACCCACCTACGCGGACATATAATCTTAAAGAATCTCCAGCTTTTAAATCCATTTCGTTTTTATATAAATCAACCGCTTTTTTGCTAATTTGTAATTCCATTAATTAAAAACTCCTTTAAGCATAATAGTCTATTTATATCATATCCCACTTAGTTTAAAAAGTAATTGAGACCGGTCGGATTGTTTTGTTGGATAGTTTATGCAGATGTACCATTATTTAGTTTTATATAAAAAAATGCTCGGTTGATTTTCTTGAGCAAGCCTCTAAAATTCGATAGAAGTTTAAAGCGAAGTGAGAGAAAATCAACCGACATTTTACGTTCTAAACGGTGACGGATCATTATCATTGTGATTTTGTTATGAAATAGGCATTTATTGCAAAAAATATTTCTCGTAAAGAAGGAGGGCTATTGGTTAATAGAGAATTAGTTAGGCGAGAGAAGAAAGGGAGTGTTATTTATGACTACAAATATACGAGAAGTAGAAGAGTCATTTATTAATTTTGTGAAAAAAATGGAAAGCTATAACGAAGCGATCTCATTAATGTTTTGGGATTTGCGAACTGGAGCACCAAAAAAAGGAGTGGAACAGCGCTCAGAAACCATTGGTATGCTATCATCGGAAGTTTTTAACATGAGTGTTTCTGATGAAATGGGGCAATATTTAGATGCCTTGTCTGAGCAAGAGGTTCAAACCGAACTATCAGAGATCACGAAGAAGCTCGTTGAAGAAAGTAAAAAAGAATATGATAAAAACAAAAAAATTCCTGCAGACGAGTATAAGGAATTTGTGATATTAACTTCAAAAGCAGAAAATGCATGGGAAGAAGCAAAAGAAAAGGCGGATTTTCATAGCTTCGCACCGTATTTAGAAAAAATTGTTGCTTATTTACGTAAATATGTCGAGCGTATCGGTTACGAAGGACATCCGTATAACGCATT
>SKOL01000707.1 GCA_007120055.1 Anaerobacillus sp. | reverse complement strand
CACCACGGGTCCAAAATATATGGCGGAGGAAGAGGGATTCGAACCCCCGCGCGGTTTAACCCGCCTGTCGGTTTTCAAGACCGATCCCTTCAGCCGAACTTGGGTATTCCTCCACATATTTTAAAATATAAAGTTAATTGGCTACCATTATCATTTTTTGTTGAAAATTAATGGGCCAACAAGAATATATATTATCAGCCAATGAATAATTTGTCAACAATTCTTGAGAAGTTTTTTTAATATATTTTTCAAAGGCTATTTGCGCTACATTGTCTTGCAAATTTTTGTACTACTTGCATTATTTTTTTTTGCTAAATTACATTGCTTTTTTTGTACTACTTGCATTGCTTTTTTTCTAAATTGCATTGCAATTTTTGGTACTTGTCTAGCTTTTTATAAGCGTTAACTTTCTTAATCTTCAATGCTGGCTAATAGCTAATAGCCAATATCACATTTGTTTGTATTAAGATTAAACGCTGTTACAATCTTCGTCTCACATTATAGTGACATAGAATAAAACCGTTTTTAAATACCGTATTTCATTTTACATTTTTTCATTAAATACAGCAACACTCTTTTTCATTTTTTGTTTGTGAAACTAATGCATATTGGTTAAGGAGCTCGTCCAACTCTTGACTATGTTTTAATGTGATTTCTGCACTCATACCATGATTTTTTGCAGCTTGGACCATCGTTTTTCTTTTACGTTCAATAAAGATTTTCATCGTTTGTTTCGATTCCACCTTCATCACACTCCTTGAGAGTTATCCCATTTCATTGATTTTACATCCTCCTGACTTTTTAAACTGTGATAATAGTCACACTTTTGCGCTTTTTCAATAAAAAACTTCACAGCAATTTTCGACATTTTTTTGTTTGACCTCCAACTTTTTAACCTCATTAAAAAGATAGAGAATGCAAACTCTTTAACACGATACTTTCATTAAATATTGCTCTTAACCCATAATGAGAAATTTTTTTCAAAAAAACGATCCATAAGATCGAAATTTGTAAATTCCTAAGCAATAAGAAAAACGCAAAGACCTTGAAATTTATATTTATAGTTCCCGCTAAAATAGGGACTCGTTTATAAATCCTGATTATGCAACAAAAAAACTGAGCACGAAAGCATTAGCCTTGTTACTCAGTTTTAGTGCATTGGTACTCAGTTAGCATGCAGTTATTTAGTCGTAAAACACGTTACTTTTCGCAACGTACGACCTATTTTTACCGGACTCGTCTGTGACCAAATTTAATTGACATCGATCTTATTCATTAGCGATTCTTTTAACTGTTCTAAATTAAGTTGGCTTTTTTCTAGAGAATCGCTTGTTGTTCCGAAATAAAATTTAATTTTCGGTTCTGTGCCTGAAGGACGCACACAAAGCCAAGAGTTGCCTTCAAGAATGTATTTTAAAACGTTTGATTTTGGTAAATCGATTGCTTCTTTCTCACCTTTTCCAACGTCGAAGCGCTCTCTACTTAAATAATCTTCAACTGCGACTACATTCAATCCTGCAAATTGTTTAGGTGGATTTTCACGGAAGCCATTAATAATGGCATTCATTTTTTCAATTCCCGTTTTCCCTTTTAAAGTAATCGACTGTAAACCTTCTAAATAATACCCATATTTTTCAAAAACTTCCATTAAACCTTCATACATCGTTTTTCCTTGCGATTTATAAAAAGTAGCAATTTCTGCAGCTAATAGAACGGCTTGGATCGCATCTTTGTCACGAGCGAAGTCTTTCACTAAGTAGCCGTAGCTTTCTTCGTATCCAAAGAGGAATTCCTTTTCTCCTGTTTCTTCAAACTGTTTTATTTTTTCACCAATAAATTTAAACCCAGTTAAAGTATCTAACGCAGTTAAATTGTAGTAATTAGCAATAACTCGTCCTAACTCAGATGTTACGATCGTTTTAATTACTGCTCCATTTTCCGGAAGCACCCCTTGAGCTTGTTTTTGAGATAGCAAATACTCAAGCATAAGCGCACCTGTTTGGTTGCCTGTAAGTACAACATATTGCCCATCTAAGTCTTTCACAGCCACTCCGACTCGGTCTGCATCTGGATCAGTAGCAATCAAAACATCCGCATTCAGCTTCTCACCATGTTGGATCGCCAATTCAAAAGCTGCATGTTCTTCTGGATTTGGTGAAGCAACTGTTGAAAAGTTTGGATCTGGGACGGCTTGTTCTTCGATAATTTGGTAATTTGAAAAGCCTACCGCATCAAAACTACGTTGTACTGGTATTGTCGCAGTTCCATGTAGTGGTGTAAAAACAATTTTCACATCTTTGCCGTTTTTCTCCACGAGCTCTCGATTCACAACAACTGTCTTCAACTTCTCAACATAAGCATTATCGATTTCTTCTTCAACCATCACTAATTGGCCACTTGAAACCATTTCATCATGATCGGCAATTTCAATCATTAATTCGTTTTCAATTTCATTTACTTTATTCACTAAGTCTTGAGCAGCGTCTGGAGTTAATTGAGCACCATCATCACCATACACTTTAAAGCCATTATATTCAGGAGGGTTATGACTTGCTGTAATGACAATCCCTGAAAAAGCTCCTAAGTAACGTACAGCAAATGAAAGTTCTGGTGTCGGACGTAAATTTTTGAATAAATATGTTTTAATACCGTGTTTCCCTAATGTTAGCGCTGACTCTAAAGCAAATTCTCTCGACTTAAAGCGGTTGTCATAAGCAATAGCAACACCTTGTTCGATCGCTTTCTCACCGTGAGATTTAATAAATTG
>SKOL01000424.1 GCA_007120055.1 Anaerobacillus sp. | reverse complement strand
CTGTTTATTCAACAAACTCACTTCATAGTGCGGTTGTTGAGATTATCATTAACAAAAACGCGTATTGCCGTTACACGACAATTCAAAACTGGGCACCAAACATTTTTAACTTAGTAACGAAACGTGCCGTATGTTATGACAATGCAACGATGGAATGGGTAGATGGTAACATCGGTTCGAAGTTAACGATGAAATATCCTGCCGTTGTCATGAAAGGTGAGGGCGGTAAAGGAACAATCCTTTCAATTGCCATCGCTGGTAAAGGACAGCACCAAGATGCAGGAGCAAAAGTGTTACACTTAGCACCGAACTGTTCTTCAACAATCGTTTCAAAATCGATTTCGAAACACGGTGGTAAAGTAACGTATCGTGGTATTTGCCACTTTGGTCGTAAATCTGAAGGCTCTAAATCAAAAATTGAGTGTGATACGCTCATTATGGATAACGAATCAACGTCTGATACAATTCCGTACAACGAGATCTTTAACAATAACATTACGTTAGAGCACGAAGCGACGGTATCCAAAGTATCAGAAGACCAATTGTTCTACTTGATGAGCCGTGGTATTTCAGAGCAAGAAGCAACTGAAATGATCGTTATGGGCTTCATCGAGCCATTTACAAAAGAATTACCGATGGAATACGCAGTAGAAATGAACCGTCTTATCAAGTTCGAGATGGAAGGTAGTATCGGTTAATGCTTTAAAACTCTTATTGGATAAGGGTTTTGGAGATTATTAAAGATAAAACAAACGGGGTCGTGCCGATTTTGTGCCGACTCCGTTTATCTTTTTGTGTAAGCAACAAATTTCTTCAGTTCATCCTCTTCAATCTTTTCTGTTACATCTAGATAAGTATCTGCTGTTACCTTAATTGAAGCATGACCTAATCTATTTGATACATATTTGATGGATGCCCCAGCTTCTAATAACAATACAGCATGAGTGTGTCTAAATACATGAGTCCCCTTATATTCAACCTCTGCTTGTTCACAGTATTTTTGAATAGTTTCCCTTACTGTAGATGGTGTTAAATAATTTCCTAAGAAGTTCTGGAAGATGATGCCGTCTTTATTTTGTTGAAATGATTTATACTTCAAAATACTTTGATATTGATCCATTTTGAATTTGTTAAGTTCTTTTACTAAATCATCATCGATTCCAATTGTTCGATAGGATGAAGTGGTCTTTAGTGATGTTAAAGTTAAATTATTATTGTCATCCCTGCTTGTTTGCCGTTCTATTGTGACTTTATTTCCTTCGATATCTGTCCACCTTAAAGCAAGTGCTTCGCTGATCCGTAACCCAGTTTGACTTAAAAGGGACATCAGCATGTAGTATAACCGGTATTCCTTGAACCTTTGATGTTTGTAATTCTCCATAAAGCTAAGGAGCTGATTTAATTCATTTAAACTGTAGTATTTGATTTCTTTATTGAGTGCTACTGTATCTTTTACTGGAACCTTTAATTTTTGAGTTGGGTCCTTGTCTAGTATTTCAAGCTCATGCACAGCATAGTGAAAAATCCCCTTTAGGATTGATAAATATTTGAGGCGTGATCCAAAGGAATAGGCATCATTACCTTTTTTATCTTTCATTTCTGCATACTTATTTAACCATCGTTTTATTTCTGGGCGCTTAATACGCATAATTTTTTTATTTTCGAAATATGGGAGGATATGATTTCTAACTATTACCTCCACTTGTTTAAAGGTCGAATCTTTCAAGGTCATTTTTTTATGATCAAATAACCATTCATTAGCCACTTCATCAAACATCATATCTCTGTCAGTTAATGTGTGGCCGTAATAAATCCGCTCTTCCGTCTTTGCAGCTGCTATCTTTGCCTCTTGTTTAGTGCGAAAAGTACCTATACTAGCTTCCTTTCCATCCTTTGAAACTCTAGCTTGCCAATTACCGCTTTTAAGTTTACGAAATGTAGCCATTATCACTAACTCTCCTTATGGGGATACTCCATTGAGCCCCCCTTATTTTTTATTTGGTAAAAGTGCATCTAAATAAGCACTTAAAAGTTTACGCTGTTGATTATTTATTGGATTATTTTTATACGTTATATCTTCGTTATTAAGCAGATCAGCTAAATCATTAGAATTAGATCCCAACTCTAATTCTAATAAATTATACTTTATTGCAATTCTTTCTAACTCTTTAAGGATTTCTTCTTTGTAATCGTCACTAACATAATTTAAAAGATGTTCCTTTACCTCTTTAACATTGTAAAATTTATTAAATTCATTTATATGATTATTATTTAGTAAACTCTCTTTTATATAATTCTCAAAAGTGTATATATAATCTTGAAATGGAATTACTGTAAATGAATCATGCTTTAAAACAGGTATTAAATCTTCACGTACTTTTGGAAGAAACTCTCCGTCTTCAGATAAAATATTTATAACTTTTACTAATTTATTATTTAGCTCTTCTATTCTCGCTTCATAATCTTTAATTGAACGATATTCATGTTCATTGAAATGTCCAGCTCTAAACATTAATTCATTATAAGAAATTCCGAGAGGTTGGGATAATTTCTTTAATAGTTCAGGAGAAGGGATGCCCTTTTTTCCATTTTCTATTTGAGATAAATAAGGATTTGAATAGTCGATCATGTCGCCTAATTGTGTCAATGTTAACCCTGCAGAAAGTCTATATTCCTTAAGTTTTTCGCCAAATTCCTTTGCATTCATTTAAAACCCTCCTTTTTAACTTATTATTACATCAAATCTTGCTAAAAGCAAATTAATAGTAAAATATTTAAAAAAAATTAAAATTTTACTTGCTTTTAGTAACAATAGTTTGTTAAACTCTTTATAAATCTTGCTAATAGCAAACAAACGAAAATAAATACTTTCTATTAGCTAGGGTTGTTAGTTAAATCTTGCTAAAAGTAAAGAAGGAGGTGTTTAACAGTGAAGATCAGAATTAAAGACATTGTTGAGTTCAACGAATTGATAATTAGAAGAGGCTTAACAAAAAACGCGTTAGGTAAGAAAGCGGGGATATCCTCTCCAATGATCGTTCAAATCAGTAATGGTATCAGAAATCCTAGTCCACCCATTGCTAAAAAGATTTGTAACGTATTAGAAATAAAATTTGATGATATTTTTACAATCGAAAAACAGAATTAATTAATTTCGAAGTTAGAGGGGGAATGAAACTTGATTGATGTCAAAATTGATGAAGATGAAACTCGGAAACTAGTCTTGCAAAAGGTGGAGCAATGTATCAAAGAAATTGATGTGGAATTAGTGTATTGGGACAGCAAGGAATTAATGCGAAGAACATGCATGAGCTGGAACACTATTCAGAAAGAGTTTTTCTTTCATCCTGAATTACCAAAATTTAAGTTAGGAGGAAAATGGTACTTTGATGCTCGAGAGACACAGCAATTTTTACGTCAGTGGTTACGTGAAAATGATAAGTGAAAAGAATCCTTACATCAAGACAGTAGGAATTTATAATCAGGACTTAAGCGAAGCAAGAGCGGTGAAATTTCAAACTTTTAGAGGCAGAACAGCATTTTAGTTTGAAAGGATGCGTACCTACCATGAACCAGAAAGATAGAGGAGGAGAAAATGGAGACAAATAAAAAAGCTGCCCACCAATGGCAGCCCACAAACAATTCATCTACGGATAGTTTACCACTTTCCGAGGATTTTGAACAGATACAAGAGCCTTTTAATTCAAATCAAATAGATTTTAAACATAGTATTCCTCCACCTGATATGGAAGAACAGATACAAGACTTGTTAGATAGTACTAGTCAGAGCGAGGCTAGCGTGCCAAGATATGAAGCAAATTCACAGCCCACGAGGGAAGCCTTACCGGAAGATACGCCTAAATTTGATTTTGGAGATTTGGGAAATTCTCAACGCTTTAATTATTACTTTGGTTTGAATCTAAAGTACTGTTACCTTTTTAAGTCTTGGTATGTATGGGACGATAAGCGGTGGGCAGTAGACGATAAAGGAAAGGTAAAAGAATACGCTAAAACCATCAGTATGAAAATATATGAGGAGATCACAAAAGAAAAATCAGATAAAAGAAGAAACCTTTTGCGCAAGCAAGCCGTGAAAGCCAAGCAAAAGTATGCCATAGAAGCTATGATTTCGTTATCTGAATCGGTTTCACCTTTATTGCCTGATGAATTAGATAGTAATTCCTGGTTACTTAACGTAAATAATGGCGTTTTGAATCTAAAAACAGGTAAATTACTGCCACACGAACGAAAATATCTTCATACTAAACTTGTTCCAGTTGACTACGATCAAACTGCCGAATGTCCGAAATGGGAAAATTTCTTATTTGAAATTCTGCAGGATGAGGAAGGTAACATTTTGTTTGATGTCATTGATTATTTGCAAAAAGCTATTGGTTATAGCTTGACAGGGGAAACAACGGAACACTGTATGTTTTTCTTGTATGGCAAAGGAAATAACGGAAAAAGTACGTTCATTGAAACGGTAAAAAAAATATTAGGTGATTATGCGAACCAAACCAGCACAGATACTTTTTTAGTCAAGCAAAACGGTGCAATCAATAACGATATTGCCAAGCTGAAAGGAGCACGCCTTGTATCTGCCGTGGAATCGGAAGATGGGAAAAGATTAGCTGAATCACTTATCAAACAGATAACTGGAGGAGGGGAAATTTCTGCACGCTTCTTACATAGGGAGTTTTTTGACTTCATACCTGAATTTAAGATTTTCTTTGTGACAAATCATAAACCTAGCATACGAGGAACGGACCACGCCATATGGAGAAGGATTAGATTGATTCCGTTCAATGTGGAAATTGAAGAAGATAAAATAAATCGTAACCTTGTAAAAGAGCTTGAAGAAGAATTACCAGGAATTCTTAACTGGGCAGTGAAAGGCTGCTTGAAATGGCAACAGGAAGGATTAAAAGCTCCGAAAGAAGTACAAGCTGCCACTAAGGATTATAGTCAGGAAATGGATAGTATATCCAACTTTATCGATGACACATTAATTATTAACAAGAGTGCTACTGTTCAGACTAAGTTTTTGATGGAAGCCTATAAAAAGTGGTGTGAAGAAAACAGCGAGTATCAGCACAAAAACAATGTGGTCATACAGAAATTGAAAGAATGGATGGACGCAAGAGGTTATTTCCTGGAGAAAGCAAAGATAGGTAATAAGTCAAGAGGCTGGAAGGGGATAGAATTGAATACCGACATGCAGAACGCAATGCAGGAAGCCGCATCTACCAAAGACCCTTAAGAAGTATGCAAAAAAATACTTAGGGAACAGGATAGAAGTTGAAAAGGGGAAATGTAGACAAGGTTACTTTGATATTAGAACGGAAGGCTGATAGGTTTTATATGTTCTGTGATTGAACATATTTTTGCAGACGGCATAGACACCAGAGACAGTATTTATGACTTTTTATCTAAATAAATTTTCTTATATAGAATATTAAAAAGTGCGTCTGCACTGTCAACGCTGTCTGTACCTAAAATATTGTTAAGATACCCCATTATATATTTGATTAGAATGGTAGGCTGATAGGTTTTATATGTTCTGTGATTGAACATATCTTTGCAGACGGCATAGACACCACAGACAGTATTTATGCATTTTTCTATATATATATTTTCTTATGTAGAAATAATAAAAAGTGCGTCTACACTGTCTATGCTGTCTGCACCTAAATATTGTTATGATATCCAATTCTTTAATAAGAATGAGATTTAATATATTGTGATTGTTTGTTAAAAGAGAGAATATTCAATTGGTATTAATGGGTGCTAGAAGGTTTGAAAAAGCTTGAATCGAGATCGGTAATGTTGAAGGTTATTCTTATCTTAAATTGGGATTAAAGAACTTTGTATAACAATACCCAAAAAAGAAACGCAAGTTAAAAAATTCGGTGATGAGTTTAAAAAAGATTTAGAACAAGCTATTAATTTAAAGGTGCAGCTGTGTTGAGGCAATTTGAAAACGAAATTAAGAGTGAGGGTGAATAAAATGAAAACTGTTAAAGAAGTCATGGATAACATGTTCAAAAAGGAAGAGGAGTATATGGACGAAATTGAAAAGTTACAGATAAAAATTCGAGAATTAACGAAAGAAAAAGATGGAATAAACAAAAGTGAAGATCGTAGGTCAGATAGGTATTGGGAAATATGCGAAGAAATAGATGACTTGCATAAACAAAAAAACGTTTTTTTTGAAAAAATAAATGTGTTATTGAAAGATGCTAATGAGTTTGTTGAGGATTATTTAAAAAGAGGAGTGAATTGATATGAGGGAAAACTTAGAGCGTAAAATGGAAGAGATCGAGAAGATGGAAAACGAACGTGAAGCCTTATTTGAAAATGAGGTGGAGAACAAGGAGTTGATCGTAAGTTCTTATTACGAAATTCAGTTAAAGAAATATGATTATTTGCACGCTAAACGTAGACAACTGGCGTATGAAATGGAGAAAGCAGAGTCAGAAAGCCTTAAGAAACATCTGGAGCTAATCAACAGGGTAAATGAAAATGTTATCTTCGTGCTCTCTAAATCACTTGTGGATAACGGATTTGAAGATCGAATAAAGGTTGAGGATAATGTTTAAGGAAACTCACACATGGGATTTAGAAAAGGTGATAAACCACCGTTCTTTAAAACCTTTAAAAAAACAATGCGGTGGAAATCAAGAAAAATTCGAAGATTATGCAGAAGCATTTTATAAAGTTCATTTAAAACACTATTATGCTTGGGGATTAGAAGCTCGGAAAGATTATACCTTAGGAAAAATTAAAAAAGTTGTCTGGAATACAGAAGAACGCTGTTTTCATGTTCACTTCCAAAAAGATTGGTTTCATTATTGTCCGTATAAGAAAGTGTGGTGGTAGACAAGTATGAAAATATCAAATGAAGAATTACTAAAAGAGTTCACAAATGCACACATGGAACTACTAGAAGCATGTCGAGGAATTACCTCAATATCAAAACAAGAAAAAGCTCAAACGAATTTCATAAAGATAAAAAAAGAGATTTTAAAACGTCTAAAGGGGGTTGAGTAATATGTTAAGAGTAAGTGATTTTGAAATAGTGAAATGGCGAAGAAATGCCCTTGATTTAGATGAAAATACAAAGGATTGGTATATCAGAAGATTTAGTAGGCTCCATTCTGAGTATATTAAGCACTGCTTAAAAGAGCGGTTAAGCAGACCTTCCGTTCTCGATGTTATAATTGGCTTTGAACAAGCAGTTTTGTATTTTGGATATGAGTTCAAATATAGAGGTGAGGATATAATCCCTATTGAACTTTATACAGAAATTCTCGAAGAAATAGAAACATTGAAAGGCGGTGAGTAATATGGAAAAAGTGCTAAATATTACAAAAGAGTTGATCGTGGAGTTTTTGGAACTGGATAAAAGTTGGTACGTTAACGGAATGAAGAGAGAAACGCTCCGATTGTTCGCCCTTGATGTAGTGGCGAAATTAGAGGCGATGGGATATAGCAAAACATTAGATATGGACACAAAAACAACGATACTAGTCAAGGCTGTAGAACCGAGCTATTTAGGGCTTACAAAAGAGCGATTTGAACAGCTACTTCCTTGTCTTAATAAACACGTAAGAGCGTGGGGAGATCACGACATGATTGAACAACACTCCTTTTATAACATCGAAAAAGCGTATTGGGTTGAAGAAGAGAAGTGCTTTCACGTTCATTACATGGCAACTGATAAACACTCAAAAGTTTGGTATCACTATGATCCTGTAAATGGGACGTGGTGGTAGAAGTGGGAATACTATTTGAATGAAGAAAACCAGGAAACGGGAGCTTTGAACTCTGGCGGAAAGGCAAATTAGATTTTGAAAAAACGTTTGGCTCAATTATCGCTTTGGATAGAGGGTGTCATTTAGAAGAAGATAGTGGTCATAAAGAGCTGGCCAACACTTGTACTTCAATAATCAATCGATTAAATAATTAAATAAAAACAAAGAGAAGATAGGAGGGAGGTTGACGAAGGAAAAGTAAACAAATTCAGAGGAATTTTACTCAAGAGCAAGGTCTAATACCTTTTCACTTTTTTCCCTGAATGGTAAGAAAAATGCTATTATTACTGTAATCTTTCCTTTAACCTCCCGTGAATTTATGGGTGGTTTTTGTTGCTGCTTTTTTTTATTTTAGAAGAATGATATAATATGAGTATATACTATTATTTATAATTATTACTTCTGTTCTGCACCCAAGAGGTGTTGCTACAAAAGGGGAAGTCCTCTGAAGGAAGTTCCGATAATTAATCAAGATGATTAAAGAAAACATGGTTCATTTTGAATGATGTTATTTTTATGTTTTCAATAGCTCAATTGAGTAGTGTGAAGGACCAAGTGTTTCTACTAAAAATCTGCAGATTATTCTTTTGTTCAGAAAAATCATACTTGTGCCCCTACTAGAAGGGTAACTAATAACGTCTATTATCTTGATTCGTATTTCGACCAAGAAGTTAGTGAGGCATGATTGCCCTTTTTAAAGTAGAGCATTTTTGCTCTGCTTTCCTAATTGCATTTTTGCAAATATTGTTCGTAATCGTGGCACTCACATCCCCGTTCTGAGGTTTCATAGGTAGATCCAATAGCATCTACTTCTCAGCTGGTGTGTCAATCGTAGCTTGAACAGAAAAAAGAGCCTGTTTTTAAACAGACTCGTCACTTTTTCTATCAAAACTATCTCTCAATCTTTTTTTAGCTTCTTGGAATTTTTCTTCATCAAATGGTGTTGGTCTATACATTTCATTAGTAAATTGATAATCTAATTCAAGTGAAACAAAATTTACCTGGTCGGTGTTGCAGTATTTGGTGCCCTTCAATACGTATTTTCTGATGTCATTAGAAGTTATTTTCTTTATTGGCTCCCCGTTTTTTTTCCTTTTTAAATTCCTTCTAGCTCTTTTTACAAAGTTAACAGCATGATTCTTTTTTCGTTCTTTAATTGCTATATTCCATAAATGCTTAGCTTCATCTTTTTCATCTTCATTCTCGGACACAATAGTGATACTTATATTTAATGATTGGGTCTGGAAGCAATAAATTCGTTGGGTCTGCGTAATTAGATTGTTATATGTGGTCCAATCAGTTTTTCCGTTATGCAATACAACTAGATCAATATTTGAGTGGCTTTTAGTGTTGTGAATCCTTGTTACATAAGCATTTTTATTTGATAGGTTTATCAACATCGTTTTCATTATGATGTTGTAATACATTCTCTGGTACTTGGTATCCAACCTCCAAAAGCGCTCGAGCTTTTGGTTCTTTTTTTTACGTTCATTTTCTGCTTCTTGAGTTAAATACACTATACCTAACTCGCCCGTTTCAAGATCCTTTGGATCAGCATTCGCAATCGCCTCATCCTTTGAAATTTCTGGCTCTTCTCTATTTAAAATTTCAGTTGCTCTTTTAAATGCTGCGCTACATTCTTTGTTTTTGTAGTGTTTAGTTTCCTCTTCGATTGCCCAATCCATTGCAATAAAATGATAATCAAAGCCTTCGTCACGATGTAGAAGCTCTTTCGGAAAGAAAATGCTCAGTTCTGTTGAAAAAAAATCAAGATTATTAGAAAGAATAGTATCCGTTCGTAACCAATATTCAACTTTATGGAATCCATCCAAGAGAGTCTTCTCGACAATCTTTTTGTTAATGCTATCAGGTACTTTTTTATCCCATTCAAAGTGTTGTTCTGAGTACCGAAACGCTCTGCTTATAGGGTATATAAAATTGTTACCAGCAAAATGACTTTCAGCAATCACTTTACCTTCATTTAGTTTTTTTAAATCAGCTCTAGCTGTGCTTTCAGGCATATCAAATATCTTCTGAAATTGTGATCTTAATACACGATTAAAGTAATATGTGAATAAATACATGAATCTATGATACTTATTCATTAGTAAAATGTAGGCATCGGCCTTAAATAAAATGTCTTTGATCAGTGCTGTTTCAATAGGTGTATCTACATTTTCTCTAATATTTTGAACGGGGATTTTTAAGGGTTCGAAAATTTGCTCCGTTACCTCTTCTTTTTTAGGTCCTTGTAAAATATCCGATAAAAAATTTTTGTAATCTTTATTCATTACTTAGCATCCTTTCTATGCATGGAAATAATAAATTTCATCGCAAAACTCCTTCACAAACTCTTCTTTTTGTGCAATTTCTTGTTCTGAATAGTTATTGGTAACTACTTCGATTGCTATCAATCTACCATCTGATGTTGTTATTGTTGCATCAGGAGCGCTTATTCGATCTTTAACCTCATCATACTTTTCAAATTGCAAAGCGTACTCCCTGTTTTCAGTTTCAGTCATCCAACATTCGCGATCTTCCTTGTCGAAAGTTTCTAAATAAACTCTTGCGAGTGTATGATCGTGAACAAAATTTTGTGGTTTTGCAGAGTATTTGTGCTTCATACCGATACTTCGGCAGTATTCTTCTCCTTTAGTATTAATAAAATATTTGCCTCTATCTTCCCTAAAATACTTACTGTTTTTCATCTGAGTAATACGATGGCCTTTAATGCCAAAAT
>SKOL01000354.1 GCA_007120055.1 Anaerobacillus sp. | reverse complement strand
GGAGGAGAATATTAAAAGTTATGGATAATCGAATAAAAGAAATGAGAAATAAAATAGAGGTATCACAAAAAGAGATGGCAAGAGATCTTGGTGTCTCAAGGCAGACTATTATTTCCATTGAAAACGGGAAATATAATCCTTCATTACAACTAGCTTTTAAATTGGCTAGAAGATTAAACAAGTCCATTGAGGATATTTTTATATTCGAAGAGAATGAGGAGGAATAGTATGAGAAAATTCTTAAAAATTTATTTTCCGTTTATCGTGTTATCTTTTTCTATAATCTTTTTGGTGCAAGGAAATTCTTTTTATATTTGGGGTATCATACTGCTTCTTCTTGCTGTTCAGAGCATAACAGAGATGAAACTGACGGGAACTCAGGAACCAGAAGATGAACGAATTGAAGAAGTCAGGAAAAGAGCAATGGGTATTGCATATAGCGTCACAATCTCAGCTATTATTGTACTCCTAGTTATACATTACTTTTTTATTGAATTAGGAGCTTCTTTTGTATTGAATTCTCTCCTTGTCACAGGTTTCCTATCATATCCAATCGCATCTATATTTATTAATAGAAACACCTAACAAAAGTTAGGTGTTTCTATTAATATAAGAATTTATTGAGGGAACATTCCTGTATAAACAATATATGGCTCTAGACCAGTGAATCTTAAATAAATACCACTACCATTATTAGTATCTCTAATCATCGCAGCCGAACCTCCAAGCGTGATAACAAAAGTAGTAGCTACTGCTCTTATAAGTAATGTAGGAGCAGTCATAAATGGTGCCCATGCACCTACAATCGCACTTGCCCCGGCCCCTCCAGCTAAAATCTGGTAGGTGGTGTTTGTAAGGTTATTGTTTAAATATACTCTGTACCCCCACCAATAAGATACAATACCATTTCTGCCTGCACTCATTAAACTAAAATCATTATTTGGTTCTTCGAAAAAACTGATTGTCTTATCTTCTATGTTGGCTTTATCCCAATCTGATGAAGTAAATTCTCTTAAAGTTCTGTTCTGCTCATTAATTTTCTGTCTTACTAGCACAAATTCAGCTTGGCTTAATTCCTCTTTTAGACTTTTTACATCATTAATCTTATAACCATTATTCTGAAGTTCTATATATGGATCTGCTATTTCAATGACCTCTTCACTCAATTCCATAACTTTATTTCCATTAGAACTCCCTGCGCTTGCTTGAGTAAAGGAGGGAGCAAGGGAACTAAACACCATTAAAAATGACAAAGATAATAGGACTAGTTTAAATCTCATAATAACCTCCATGTAAGTATAAGTATGAAACGGTTGTTTGCATCGATCTTTACAACTCAACTATCACAAGTTGAACAGACGAGAGTTGAAATTCTTGAATAGTAAGTATCAGTTTATTGAAGGAAGCTCAACATAATGATTGGAGTCAAGGCTCTAATATAGAACTTTAAAGAAATTACATCCTAGATCATTCTAAAAATTGTGTGTTATTATTAAAATGTTCTAAATTAGAAAATTTAGGGTTTTAAGATTCTTTTATTATATAGATCCTATATCAGCTATAGAAACCATGTAATAATGATAATTTCACATTTCATGAGGTAAATCCTGTGGAGAAGTTTCTCCTATTTCTATACTGACTGCATTCAACGTATGTTTGTCGATGTCACTGAAACCTATGAGTGAAATAAACATAACCGTAACAGAACCTAAAACTAATGCTCCTCTTTTTATGAATTTCATCAAATCACCTCCTTTGGTATAGATTATGAAATAATAAGGGGAATTGATATACAATATAAGTACACTAATAAAAACATGAATCAATAACATATTAGTTTGAGGGGAGATTATATGGGGATGATAGAATTAGGAAGAACAATTGCCTATCAAAGAAAAAAGCGTGGAATGACTCAAAAAGAACTATCCAAAGGGGTTTGCTCTCAACCGGCTCTGAGCTTAATAGAAAAAGGGAAAAGTCTCCCCTCATTAGAAAATATCTTTCTCATCTCAATTAAATTAAAAAAACCTGTTGAATTATTCCTTCTATGCCTTACTGAAGATACGGAGTATGATCAAATTAATCAAATTACTTCATCAATCGATACCATGATAAAATTTCATGATTTCGAAGCAATCTACTCGATCTCTAGTAAGGAACTGACTAAGAGACAAGGAAAAAACAGCTGGTATGACCACTATTTAAGTTGGGTGTACTTCATGAGTAAATATCGATTGAATCTTCTTAGCTATAAAGAGACAATCTATAATCTTAAAAGCCTATTAAACAGTGATAATTCTTTAGCAATTGAAATAAATGGTTTGTCATTAAAAATCATAAATTCTATAGCGTTCGTTCACTCGGAAAATAAATCATTTCAAGAGGCTTTAAAATACTATGATAAAGGTCTAAATAAAGTAGATAATGCATGGACAAATGATAATGACCTTCCCTTATCTGCGATACGTATTAAATTCTTGTTTAACAAAGTTAAGACGCTATACGACATGGGACAATACCAAGATGCAATCTTCCATGCTAAGAACGGAATTGAAGAATCTAAGAAAAGTGAAAACATGTCTTTGATAGGTAATTTTTTTTACTATATAGGACAGTGTTATGAAAAAGAGAATAGAGAGTTTGAGGATATTGCTGAAATGTATTCTAAAGCAGAATTCTTTTTCGTACTTTTGGATAGGGAAAAGCTGTTAAATATTCTTTATGAACTCAAATCAGATTTTCTAACCAATAAAGACAGTAAAAAACAAT
>SKOL01000266.1 GCA_007120055.1 Anaerobacillus sp. | reverse complement strand
TTTTCATCAGTATTAATACTTATCGTATTCGCATTTTGCTTTAATCATGTTTTACCGATAGAGTGAATTTCATAATTACCTAAATTGAGCCATATCAAACTATATGTAGTTGCGAGCGGTTTAACGCAGCTACATATAGATACTTAATGGCGTTAATATTGAATTATGAAATTCATTAAATAACCATCTTTTTGAAATGAAAAATTTTTGGCAGGCACTCAACTCATGCGGACATCAGGGACGCTATTTATGAAAAAAACGCAACTTTTACAAAAAAGCGGACACCAGAGCCTTTATTACGTGGAAAAGTAGTAATTTTTACTTGATTTTAACCGAATAAGGTCTCTCATGTCCGGAAAAACTCTATAAAAGTTAAGTACCAGCACTTAACTTTTAATGTTTACCAGGGGATGTTTTTTGGTTGGGGATACCAGAATTGGTGCTCATTTTCAGTTGAACTTATGAATCACGAATTGCCGAATGAGAAAGACTGTTTAACTTTCTAAAGTTTCTACAGGGATGATATCCGATATGTGGAGAGAGTCTACTGAAAAAAAACAATATAAATCAGTTACCCCCATTTGAAGTTTGCAATTTCGTATTAAAAAGCCTTCGTAACCGTGACTAATAAGATGGTTTCGAAATTTAGCATTGGCTTCTTCCTTATTTAAAAGAATAGCTTGATCTTTCCAGGTGACGTTTCTTTTTTTAGCACTAAAATAATCACAATAGTTGTCACGATCCGTCATAAACAAATCATACGCATCAACGGAATTAGATTCATATATCTTAAGCTGTGGTTCATCAATATAAACTTTGTAAATAAAACCAACTACAGGTCGATCGATTTGAACGACTTTAGGTTCTCCATCTTCCCAAAATTCTGTTTTCGATACTTCAAAAACTGTCTCAGTTCCTATGGCGTAAGGTTTCGCGGAATGGATGTCAGAAGTAAACCAAAACCCAATCGTACCAATATCGTTATTTACATTTTGAACCACTTGTACTTTATTAAAATCCTCAATTTTTTTCATAGCTCCAATATAAGCGATCATATACATACCTCCGATCTTTCCAGGTGACGTTTCTTTTTTTAGCACTAAAATAATCACAGTATTTATCAAGATCCGTCATAAACAAGTCACCTTTTTAGCTTGCCCAAATGTGAGTTAGACATTTATGGAAATAAGAACGCGATTATTTCAGTGAAATGGAATGCCTAGCCTAGCAGAGTTAGGGTAGAATATTCTGTTTTGCACTTTCTGTGAAACATTGTTGTGAAACAAGAATATTCGGGGAGTGACAGGCACCCCCAAAAAAAATTCATAAATTATTAATAAAAGGAAAGTTTTTTCAATATTAGTAAATGGTGAGAGGAATTCTGAAATAGTTGTCGAAGTTTTTAGGAAAAATAAAATTTTTTACCATTTTACATAAAATTAATTCATAGGGAGAGAGAGATGACAACAAAATTATTAAAATCAATTGTATTTTTCATTTCTTTTCTATTATTATTTCAACTTCCGATTCAAGCGGAGACGATTTCGAAAAAAAGGGTTGTTAGTTTAATTCACGATGATTCGGGGAGTATGTGGTACACACTTGGTGAGCGTGGGCAAAGGTTACCAAGTGATAATTGGAAGTTTGCCAATTACGCACTGCAAAGTTTAACAGGACTGTTAGGGGAAAATGATGAATTTTACGTGGTACAAATGACAGACCCTTTAAATGCCGAAAAAATAAATATTGACTATAGAAGCAGGCAACGAGAAATTAATCGTATTGCTGAGTGGGAGGATCGTGGTTGGACACCTTTTGATACGGTGATCACTGCTATCGAGCGTTTAAAAGAGTCTGCTAATGAAGAGCCAAGTGCAGAGTATTGGTTCATTATCGTCATGGATGGTGTATTTAATGACTTAGACTACACGCATATTGACGATGAAAACGAATTGAATGAAAACTATGCGTTTGCCTCTGAAACGTTAGAAAACTTTGCAAAATATATGAATGAACGAGAAATAAAGTTCAATTCAATTTTAGTAACGATTGAATCGTTTTTAACGGAAGATGAGATTATCCAAATGGAGTATTTTAAGGACATTTGGAGAGATACAGTGAACGGCTTACACTTAACCGCAGAAAATGAAGTAGAAATTATTGAAAGAATTAATCAAGTAGCTGCCCTAATTACAAATCGAGACCCTAGTTCAACGGAAAGTAGTGTTGATTTGAATCCTAGCTTCACCGGTAATGAGGTGATATTACAATCACCCTACCCATTAAGAAGAATGACTGTGCTGCAGCAAGCACCTGAAGATATCGTTAATGCCCAATTGCTAGAAATAAATGTGGACGGTACGTCTGGAAATTACACCATTAACGGTCCTTTTCTAATGAAAACCCCATACGACATTGAACAGTTAAGAGGAGATTTATTTGGCTCAGTGTCACACGTTGCACCAGCAAATGCTGATGAAGTCATACCTGCCGGGAGCTATACCCTCGTGTTTGACCAAGAGATTACTAGTGATCAACAAGATTATTTTCACTTTATCGCAGAATCAGCGATTGATTTTCACGTTTCATTACTAAAGCCTGAATCTGACGGTACATATAGTACAGATCGCGAAACATTCTTTTTCGGGGCTGATATGGTGATGGAAGTAGAACTCGTATCACTCGGAGAAGAGGAAAAGAAAATTACTTTCGCTAACCTTAACGCTGATACCGAAGTAGAGATTACAGGGAAGTTCAACGACGAAACAATTACTTTCAAATGGAATGAAGAAAGACAAAGTTTTCTCGGAGATTTTGTCATGCCGGGTGAATATAGTGAGGCTTTCGTAACAACGGTTGTTCACGGTTTTTATCACGAAACAAAAACCGTACCACTTCAAGGTGTCGGTGGACGTGAGATGGAACTTCTCCTCCTTACAAGTGACTGGCGAGCGCCTTTAAATGAAATTAATGAAGCTGAACCGATTCAGTTACAACCATATATTAATGACCGTCCGATGACAGAAGAGGAGCTTACAGAAGTGTTTGATACTGTACAGGTAAATACAGAAGCAAACATTAATTACGAGCTTCGCCAAAACGGCAGCATTATCGAAGTGGTTCCTAAACAAGGTGCTTTGCCGATGTTTACATCTACTGGAGATTTACAAATGCTTGCTTCAATCAAAGGGAAATATGCTGGGGAAGAAGCATCAATTCCTTTTAGCCTCTATATAGAAGATATTTCATGGTGGCAAAAATACGGGATTTATTTATCGTATTTCGGGGCAGGACTTTTATTTTTCATATGGTTATTTGGAATTTTTAAAAAGCCGCGATTTGCGAAAAACTCAGCCTTCATGAGCCATACGACCGTTCAAATCTTAAACGGTAGAACATTCGGTGAATACACGAATACAGAAACGTTTAATACGAATTTGTTTAAACGCTGGCTCGTACCTTATAAACCTGAAAGCAAGAATATTCAAGGGATAAACTTCAAAGCGACGAATTATAGCGACCGCATCTTAATTGCAAAAGAATCGCAATCACCAGAAATGATTGTCCAAGACCGCCCTCTAGGTGAGGATAGCGGTAAAGAAGATTTATTAATTTTCACAAACGATTCTGTTGTCGTCGAGGGGCATAATCAAAAAGAAATTTATAGATACGAAAGAGCGTAATAGCAACGATTTTCTAACACTTTTAGAAAGCAATTAGTAGAAATCAAGCGTTTAGTTTAATAGGTAGGAACTTAATTTATTCCTATCTGTTTTTACATAATGAATTTCATAATTCAATATTAACGCCATTAAGTATCTATATGTAGTTGCGTTAAACCGCTGCAACTACATATAGTCTGATACGGCTCAATTTAGGCCATTATGAAATTCACTCTATCCTATAAAAATTTAACGTTAGAGAGGGGACGTATAATGAGTAATCATGTGCCAACGATTTTAGTAGGTTTAGGAGGTATAGGAAGTTCTGTCGTTAATTCGATATACGGAAAGATACCTTCAGAGAGTAGAGATAATGTTGCTATTCACGCTTTTGACACTGATATTAATACGATTAAAAATATGGAGCATTTAGTAGGGAACATCACGCAAACAAGCACTAGAAAATCTGTCGGTGAATATTTACATCAAAACCCTGAACTATTGACATGGTTTCCGGATAACCCACACTTGCGTAAAAAAACGATGACTGAAGGCGCTGGACAAATTCGTTCAGTTTCTCGATTGGCTTTTCGCGCAGCGATGGGTGAAGGGAAAATGAACTCGTTATGGGACGGAATTGATTCTATTTTCCCAGTAAATAGCGATCAATTAACATACGGTGTACGAGTGATCATCATTAGTTCAATGGTAGGGGGGACCGGATCAGGGATTTTCCTTCAAGTAGCAATGTATTTACGAGAAATGCTAGAAAAAAAGTTTGGTCATTCAAGTGTCCTTATTCGTGGGGCATTCCTCTTACCAGATGTATTAGTTCGTACGAATACATTAGATAAGAGAGAATGGGAGTCCGTTCGTGCAAATGGTTATGCGAGCTTAAAAGAGTTGAATGCGATCACTTTAAGTGCTGCAGGGCAGTTAGTAAATGAATCTGATGTAACGATCGATTTAGAATATCGCCCGAACCAAGTCGACATTGAAGGACGTACGACCCATTCCATTACTGGTCGTCAGCTTCCTTTTGACTTTTGCTTCCTTTATGACTATGAAAATTTACGTGGACAGCATTTGAGTTCGGTAGGTCAATATATTGATCAAGTAACACGAACGATATATTTACAATTGTTTAGTCCGATATCGGCAAAACATTTCTCACAAGAAGATAATCAAATTTTGGAGATTATTTCCACGGAAGGTAGAGGTCGTTACTGTGGAGCTGGTGCTAGTACACTTACTTACCCTCAAAAAGATGTTGTTGAATACTGCGCATTAAAATGGGCGACGATGGGGCTTGATGAAGCATGGTTGAAGTTAGATGAACTTTTTGAAGAAGAGCGTAGTCGCTATGAAGTCGATTTGCGACGAGGTATAAACCGTGAGCGCCCAGATCGTGGCCGTCGCTATATGTGGAACTTAGAAAATAATGTAAATGAAGAGAGACCTAACCCGCTATTTGTTCAAGCATATCGTCAAGTAAGAGAAGAGCTTGAAGATGGAAAACTAGGTGAAGCAAAAGCGACATTATTTTTAGATGAGGTCGATAATCGTATTCAAAAAACTTTAGATAGTGATTCGGAGTTAAAAATGTTTGAAGCGAACTGCCGTGTTGATGATGGTAAGTTAAAAATTAAAGATCAGACGAAGCGTGAGATTAGTAGAGTTGAAGCTAATTTACATCAATACTATGAGCAAATTAGTAAAAAGGTATATGAATTTCGCACAGCAGTTGCTCATCAAATTGTTGACCAAGATGCAGATGCGATCGGTGGAACCGAAGGAAGAGCGTATCAATTAAATACGTGGTTTTTACGAAAACCGACACCACTCCATCCAGTAGCAGCAAGATATATGCTTTATGATATTCGTGAGGAACTTACGAAACGGATTTTAAATTCTCGAACCGAAAATAATAAAAATAAAAAGGCCATTGATGATTATGAGGAAACGTTTGATTTAAGAGAAACCGATACAGTTGAAACAGCCATGGCTCGAGTAGATCGCGCTTTAAATCAAGGTTTCTTCCGTAGTATTTATAAAAACGAGTTAAAAGAATTTACGAAAGAATACGTCACAAAATCAGCTAGACAACTCGCTACCTTAAACAACTACAAAAAAGGCTTATTACTTGAACTCGTTTATACTTCCATTTTGCAAGCGGTTGATGCAATGATCCGCGATTGGGAGCGTTTCTTTGAAAACTTGAAAGATACGAGAGATAGTTTACTAGAAGAGATCAATAAACGTGGCGTTCAATATGACAACAACAACGACCAAACGAAAGAATTTGTCCTTGCATCAAAGGAATTTTTAGAGAAAACGTGGGAAACGATGCGTTCGTCTGTTGACACAGGTTCACTACCAGATGATATATGTGAGCAAATTTATTTAAGCCATTACCAGCAATATTGTCGTCGCAACGAGCAGTCATATAGTAATTATATAGAGGAAATAAAAGTCGAAGAGTTATACCGTAAAAATGTTTTAAGTCATTGTCGCTTAGAGTTGAATACAAGGTATCATGATCGTTTAGATATTACGGTCGTTCAAGCGCTAAGGCGAGAAGCACAATTTAAGGGGGTAGACCCTGAAGAATATATTAAAAATCGTGTCAATGGACTAGATTTTTTAGCCAGCCCGTACATTCCTTCTATTAATAATAGTCGCGAATTAAAGTTCTGGGGTATTCACACTGAAACGTTTAATGATTTAGGGGCAAGTCTTTCTCATGAATTATTTGTAGGGGATGAAGTTTGTGATAGTGCGTTTTCTAAATATGAAATTGTTTGTTACTTAGCTCATTACGGCTTAAGTGTAAAAGACTTTGCCAAGTTTTCTTCAGGAGACAGCTCAAATATTCACGAGCGTCAACCAGGTGTGTATTATGAATCTTATCGAAGAAGAATCGATCGTTTAAATAGAGGTGAAGCGACGGTAACACCACATTTAGATAAGCGTTGGCACTTGCCAGCATTCATGCCTGATTTAAATCCTCAACAAGTCGATCTTGATACGAAGAAAAATGATCGCGCATTTTTATTAGGGATTATATACGGCTGGATCGTATTAGTAAGAGATTCAGGACGACTCGTTTATCAGTACCATGGGAATACAGGCTCAAAACTTATTTTAAAAAGTGGCGCAGTCGTCACAGAAGAGTTTTTTAATCTTCATAATGCACTTAACCATAACCCGACGATTTACGAAGAAATTATCGAACGCGCAGAAGAAGAAAAATCACAAGACCTTCGTCGTTGCAAAACGTTGACTGATCACCAGTTTATTTTAGGAGCTAAACAAATTTCATCTGTGAGTAAAGAAAATATTACGAACATTTTAGATGTTACTCTCGCATATGAAACAGAAGGTATGGGAGAGGCGACGTTGCCGGATATTGCTAACCGTCTTCGCCAAAGACTTTTAGATGAAATTGAAGATTACTACTTCACAGCTTATGGTAGACATCGTGAATATCAAAGTAAACAAGATGCGATTGCCTTTATTAACGAACTTTGGGAGAATTCAGGCTTCCGTCAAATTACTGAACAACAAACATCAGAATATTCAAATTGGAGAAATTCGATTGATATTAAATTAAATAAACTAAAGCAACATGTGTAAAGGTGGGTGACAAATGCATACAGTTGTCATTCAATTGCAAGATCAACCGCAAGATTGGCACCTTGTAGAACCTTTTTTCTACAAGGGCCGGTCTAGTGGCCAACTTTCATTTTTTAAAATAGAAAAACCAGAAAGCTATGATCAGCTTTATATAGATATTAATCGTCATTTGTCGCAAGAACGGATTTCTAATTGGCAAGTGATTGTGCTGATGTACGTACCGACAATGTCACATGGGCAAATGTCTATGACAAAGCAATATCAATTATTATCGAAAAAATTAATAGAACCTTTTGAAGAGCAAAAGTTTACCCCTGAAAATGTTGTTTTTATTGTCCTTGATCCACTTAAACGAGATAGCGCGAATGCCCCAGAGGACGACGGATCACACACGTTTTGGCAATTAGATAATTTTGGTTACTATACCGATCGTTCAAAAATAACATTTAGGCATAACATGTTTGTTAAAGAAGAACTCAATCAATTGGACGAGGTGTGGGGAAATGGTATCGATCTAAAAAAAGCTGGTCTGTTACAAAAGCCTGACCCCGCATATTTAGAAATGATTCACGAAAAAAAACAACGAGTGTTACAAGTACTTGACGAAATCATCGATGAAAAGAAACAATATGCAAAAGAGTTTGCTAAAGAAAATAATCATGAAGTGTTAAGTGAAGAATGGTTAAATGATATTTATGATCTTTTTGTCGAACGGTTAAATAACCTTCTTTCACCAACGTTGTCACTAAGTTTAGCTAATTACAAACCGTCAGAACAATTACGAACTATATTAAAGGAGAAAAATTCTTTATTAGCAGTGATTGAAAAACTGAGGATCGTTCGCCAAGATTTTTTAGGCTATACCGTTGAGAAAAGAACGAACGCACTTGTCGCAGTTGCTTTATTCATTAACAGACTCGCAACGGAAACAGAGATGGTCAATCGGATAGCTAAAGGGACGATTAGTGAATTAGAAGGTGTATTAAATAATGAGAATTTTTCAGAAATGTTAGTAAGCTATTACTCATGCCTTCAAGCAGCAAAAGTTAAAATCGAATCGAAAATTTTTGAAAGGCAAACAGTGAAGAAAAACAAATTTGAGGAAGTGAAAGCACCACCATTTTCGGCCGATCCTTTAAAACATGGTGACACTACCGATGCTGAGTTTAAATTGCAAAAGCGACTGACATTTTTAGATGAATGGCAAAATGAAGTCGACACAGTTAGTGCACATTTGGAAAGTGGACAAAAGGAAATTGTTGACCAAGCAAAAGCAGGGTGGAAGAGTTTAGACGTTAGTAAGCGAAGAACGTTGACCGCTGAAGGAGAAGAAGTAGAGATCCAAGATTATTTAGAGGAACTCGAAACTAAAGTTGAAAACCTTTATGTCGAACTGGATGAGCTTGCACCGAAAGAAAATCAAGAGCAATCAAAATGGAAAAATTTCATTGAGAAAAAAGGTTTTCATCTAAATATTTTCTTGAAGGCTTGTCCGACTAATCTTCAAATTGGTTTAGGGCTTTTGTTCGCTATTTTATTTTTACTAGGACCTCATTTATATACGCTAAATTGGCAATCCACACATTTTCGTGAAAACTGGCTTGATTACACGCTCATTCCGATCATTTTTATTGGAACGATTTTGATGATCACATTCATTTTAAAGGTTAAGATGGAAAAGCCGATTAACAAATTACTTGAGACTGTGCGTAATAAACGAAATCATTTATTTGAAGAGCAAAAAGCCACTCATAGTAAATACAATCGTTATTTAAATAAGCTTTATGAACTTTACCGAGTCAGACAGCAATACTTAACAGTAAAACAACAGTACGAAACGGAAAAGCAACAAAACTATTATTATCGCTATCACCAAAGTCGAATTGACGAATTTATCGATTCTTGTGAACACTTTATGAGTAATTTAGGGTTAGTGAAAATGGCGGATGTGAAACGGTTTTATGAGTTTTTTGAAGCAAAGTTTTCACCTGATAAAGATGTGGTCGATAATCCGATATATTCACCATTCGAATGCCAAACGTTAAAAGTGCAAGACGCTTTTGACCCTAAATTAAATAAAGATCAGGTATATCCGTTATGATGGAGATAAGATTAATTGCGATATCGTTCATAAGTTTCTTAGTGATCATTGGAAGTCTATGGGTAGCGAATTATAAAAAAGAAGAGCGTTATAAGCAAATGTGGGCACCGCTGCTTGCCATGGTGTTTACCATTATCGTATTACAATTTAATTTTATTTTTGATAATCCGGTCGTCGAGTTTTTATTTGAGCGATTCCCTGTGTTAGAAGGTTATTTAATCCTTTTTTATAATGCCTTTATCCTTATCGTTTTCTTAGCGATAAAAACGTTTTTTAAAGTCGGTGACAAAGGGTTTCGCTGGATCCGTTCGAAATTTAAAGGGGCGGGTCAACGGAAAAATATTTTGGTCGTACTGTTAATAAAGCTTTTACCGGAATCGTATCGCCAAAAAGCAATTACGAGAAAAAATAAAGATGTTACCGTTGCAGTTGCTTACGAGAAAGGGCTACGCGATGTCACGTTAAAACCGGAATGGTTTTATATGAGAAAGCTGTTTTTGTACGCAAGTTTTATACCATTAGCGATTATTTTCTTATATATCGTTAGCATTAATGTAACGAGTGTAAATGCAATCACAATATTTTTACCAACATATCCAGCACTGTCGCTTATTTTAATGTTAGAGGTTGCTTGGTTTTTAGGCGGTAACAAGCCACAATATCGAACAGGGAATTTTTACGGAAAAGATGCAGAAGGAACGACTAAGGTAAAGTATGAAAAGCTTTATGACCATTATCGTTCCCTTTGGCCAGAACAGATTTTAACGAACGGACAATTAACGTCTCCTTCCGCAGTACAGTTAGGAGTGTCCTTTAATTATGGCGATACAATCACAACAGATGCACGACGTCAATACGTAGAGATTTGCGAGCGCCTAAAGAGAGAAAGTATCCCACTTACTCAAAGTCATACTGAATTTTTGCTTCATATGCTTGAGGAAAAAGATGTGCTTATCGAAGATCCGGTGTATGATGATATTCGCCATTTTCTTTTCCCTGCAATTTATGCGACGCTTGTTAAAAATAAGAAGCTCATCGTCGTTGCTAAAGATAAGGCCGCAGCTGAAGCTACGGTAGATTGGTTAAAGCAAGGATTGAGAGAAACTAGTGGTTTAGAGTTTCTTTGGAAAATTGCGACGTTAGAGAAAGCGTTTGACGATAATG
>SKOL01000682.1 GCA_007120055.1 Anaerobacillus sp. | reverse complement strand
TGGCAGTGACCATTAGCGATGCCGCTGAAGCGATGAAACTTCAATTACCAACACCACCATGTTTAATGGCACCAGGAGTCGATCGTCATGAAGCTGGAACTTGTCGAATGGGTACCGATCCTGCAACATCAGTAACAAACCCATTTGGCCAAGTTCACGGAATGAAAGGACTTTACGTTGCCGACAACAGTGTCGTTCCAGCAAGCGGTGCGGCAAATCCTGTTCTGACAATCGTCGCCCTTGCCGTGAGGACGGCGGATTATATTAGTGAAACTTAAGGGGAAGAATAAATTATCATTTGGAATGTATTAACATTTATGGAAACCGAGTTACAAGAAGGCCCCACTAAAATATGTTATAGAATACAGGGAATTCATGGAACTCGGTTGAAAAATTTACATGCTAGAGGGTGGTGATCTCACGTAAGAATTAATTATTAAATATTAGAATAAAAATATCTAAAAACACTTGATAGTTTTATAATGTCTCTGTAAAATGTAGTTAAATAATAAATAATCAAAATATTTATTATTTTGACATTTCGTTAGAACGGTGTTTTATAATATAAAACGATCTGAAGAGCACTTCTAAATGATTTAATTACATTCCGTCAACATCTATTAAGTAAGCTAAAATTTGAAGCTGCACTCTTAGTAAGTAGTTTGTTACTTGAGTGATAGGAATTGTATTAACTAAGTAACAACTTCTTTGGTATAATAGCAAAGGAATTAGAAGTTTATAAAAAAGGATGAGCGAAATGCCAATAATTCAAGCTGTAGATCGGGCTCTTAAAATTTTAGACTTATTTGATGAGTATGAAACGGAACTGAAAATTACTGACATCAGTACAAAAATGGCTTTACATAAGAGTACCGTTCACTCTTTATTAAAAACGCTACAAAAGCATAATTATATTGAGCAAAACCCTGAAAACGGTAAGTATCGTCTCGGGATGAAATTATTTGAAAGAGGAAATTATGTAATTCACAGCTTAGACCTTCGTACTGTGGCAAAACCATTTTTGTTAGAACTATCAAAAAAGACAGGACTTACTGTCAATTTAGTGATTTTGGATGGTAAGGAAGGGATATACATCGATAAAGTTGAAGGTAATCGGGCAACTATTTTATATTCACGTATAGGAAGAAGAATTCCAATACACTGTAGCGCTGTAGGAAAAGCTTTAGTTGCAAGTAAATCGGATGATGAAATTGATGAAATTTTAAAAGGATACGACTATGTTCAACATACAGAAAAGACCATAACGAGTGAAGATGCGTTCCGACAAATTCTTGAGGACGTTCGAAAATACGGTTATGCGATTGACGACCAAGAAAACGAGCCAGGAGTGTACTGTGTTGCCATTCCGATAAAAAATTATTCTAGTCAAACGGTTGCGGCGATAAGTATGTCTACCCCTGCTTCACAATTAACAGAAAAACAGTTAAAAAACAACATTAACTTGTTAAAAGAAACAGGAAATGGAATTTCACAAAAGCTAGGGTATGTATATAAAGGATACTAAAATTGTGTCCTTTTATAAAATAAAAACGAAACACAGTTTTATAATGTAAAACAAAAAACGAGGGGAGTTTTTATCAATGAGAATTATTCGCTTTTTAAATCAGGATGAAAAAGCAACATTAGCAGCTTTAACTGACGAGGGGAAAATTTATGAACTGCCACAACAAGACTTTTTACATTTAGTTGAGTCAGCTGAAAGTAAACAGACCACCCCATTAAAAGAAGTGGAAGAAATCATCGCAAATAGCTTACCGTTACAACAAAAGGTTGAGGATCTTAATCTTTTAGTGCCAATTGTTGCTCCGGAAGTTTGGGCTTCTGGCGTTACTTATCAAAAAAGTAAAGAAGCAAGAAATTATGAAGCGACAGAAGGAAAATTAGATGCTACTACTTTTTATGACAAAGTATATGATGCTGAGCGTCCTGAGATCTTTTTTAAATCTACGAGTGCACGTACGATTGGACCGAATCAAGATGTTTACCTTCGTTCAGATTCAAATTGGCAAATTCCTGAACCAGAGCTTGGGTTAGTTATCGATAAGGAAGGAAAGATCCTTGGTTATATTGCAGGTAATGATATGAGTAGTAGAGACATTGAAGGTGAAAATCCTCTATATCTTCCTCAAGCGAAAGTCTGGAAAAACTCTTGTTCAATTGGGCCAGCGATTAGGTTAGCTGAAACTGTAGTCGATCCATATAACTTTGATATTACATGTCGAATATATCGTAATGAAGAAAAGGTAGTCGAAGGAAATGCTAATACAAGTTCACTAAAGCGTAAGCTAGAAGAGTTAGTAACTTATTTAACAAGAGATAATGTTATTTTTGATGGAACAGTTTTGTTAACAGGTACTTGTATCGTGCCACCAAACGAATTTACACTTCAAGATGGAGATCGAATTGAAATTGAAATCTCTGATATTGGAGTATTAAATAACCCTGTAAAAGCACAAGTTAATAGTTCAAAAGCAACAGTTTAATAGTAGTTAATAATAAGAACGTAGCTTTATATTGTTAAACGACTTGTTGTTGTTGTCAAAAATATAAGTAATTTAAGTGTCAAGTCACTTTAACAAACCTTTACAAGTTAAGGTGACTGACACTTTGAATGAGCTATTGTAACAGAGGCGAACTCGTTTCAGCAAGCTGAAACATCGAGAAATCAGATGGAGTCTCGACTCCACCTGATTAAAAGTTCCCACCTACGCTACGCGTTGAGGTGGGGGTCTATAACCCTTAAACCATT
>SKOL01000312.1 GCA_007120055.1 Anaerobacillus sp. | reverse complement strand
TCTTGACGAACGATAGACATGTAATCCCTCCAATTTAAAAATCCTTTTTTACTATCTTTATGCAGATAATAGAAAAGATAGACTCTTTTGATCTATTAAGAATGTTCAAAAATTCCGGAAAATCATAGCCTTTTTTTAAACACGTATTTAGTAAGGAATTATTGCCTATTTTAAAATTAATTATGCACGAACAAATGCCCTCTTTTTCACACAAAGCCATCATAACAGTCCCCGTCACCAAAGTCCCTTTCCAACATTCCAACTTTCGGCTTACCAACAAACCAACTAACAACTAACCAACATTAAATCTTTATTTATTAATAAACCGCGCTACAGCATCATGGTGCTCAGGGGTTTCCCACAATGAAGAGCAATTATCTATTTCGGCAAGTACTCGATTATGTATTAATTCTTTGTCATACTTATCGGAATAATGACGTTTATACGCTAGCAAAACCCCTAAATCTTGCTTCGTAAAGCGGGATAACCAATTATGTAACTCCGCATTATCATAAATATAATCAACAAAGCCTACACGTAAGGCCTTTTCTGTATCGAATACCTCAGCAGTCATTAATAGTTGTATCGCTTCATTACGACTAATCCTTTCTAGTAAATATGTAGAACCACCCCATCCGGTCGTAATCCCAAGTTTCCCTTGTATAAATCCTAACTTAACATTTTTAGCTGCTATCCTAAAATCGCACGCTGTTGCAATTTCACAACCTCCCCCTACTGCTGTTCCATTCAAATATGCAATGGTTGGTTTCGGAAAGAAAAATAGTCTCAATAAAACATTAGCCATTTTATTAAGCATCTTTTCAGCCTCAACTTTCGTATATAACTCATGAAATACCGATAAATCTCCCCCAGAACAAAACGCTTCCGTTCCGCTCCCAGTAACAACCAAAGCTTTAACATCAGTACGTTCTTCAGCAATCGTTAACATTTCATTAAAAAGTTCCATAACGTCATAGTCAATGGCATTACGTTTTTCAGGACGGTTAATCGTGAGCCAGGCCACTTCATTTTTTACTTCTAATATTACTTTTTTCACTAAAAAACTCCCCCTTTTTTATCTGATTATTCATAATTTTATTATAAGCTTTTTTGATAGTAAAGAAAACTCAGTGAGACAAGCTTCAGAGTGCATAAAAAACACTAATTCCTCTCACACTTTTCAACAACAAAAAAACAGGAAGACAACTCCTCCTGTTTTTGTGACGTATCCGCCGAAATTATTTGCTTACTACTTCGTTACCTTTATAAGACCCACATTCTTTACATACACGGTGAGCAAGCTTTAATTCACCGCATTCTGGGCATTTTACCATTCCTGGTACCTCTAACTTAAAGTGTGTACGACGCTTATTTTTACGAGTTTTTGACGTTCTACGAAAAGGTACTGCCATGATTCCCACCTCCTTAAACTGGTAATTACAAAAAACTTAGCTTATTGCCAACTTTGGCTGAAGCCATAGTTTTTCTTATACTTTAACCCTTTAACGAAGTTAAACGAACTTAAAGTATAAAATATGTTAAAATGAAGGCCGGAATTGCCGGATACTTCTATTTTTAAACACATTACTTGTCATCAAAGAACTTTGCTAAATCAGCTAGACGAGGGTCTATTCGTTCTTTTTTGTTATCTTCTGTTAACAATTCCCAATCTTCACCTGACGGTGGTGCTTCCCCTTCTAAATCCTCACTAAAAATTTGTAGAGGAATTTCTAAAAGGATCGCTTGTTTAATATAAGGGAGTAAATCTACAGTATCATTTTCGATTTCATGCACGCCATCTTCTTCAGAAAACTCTCCCCAGTCATCATGGAACTTAAAGACTTCTACTGTTTCGGTTTGAAAAGAAAATTTAGCATCTGCAAGTGTCCTTGAGCAAGGCAAAACCATTTCCCCACTGATTTCTAAAGAAAAAGTAACCGAATGGTTTGAAATACTACCTTCACCTTTTACATGAACTAACGATACTTCTCGAATCTCCGTGTCCATTTCCTTCAAATCACTTACATCGACCATTTCATCGATTTTTATTCCCTTATTTTTTAACGTATTAAGTTGCTGAACTGTCCATTTCATTATTTTCACCTCAAGACAACAAAGGTAATTATAGCCTTCGGAAAGTATTTTGTCAAGCTTTCTTCTTTACAGTACTTCTCTTTATTAATGACTTATTTTTTCTTTATTATACAAAACCACCATAATAAATTTCCTTCATTAATTAATATATAAAAGTCGGGCTATTTTCATACAAAACCAGCATGACGGTATTTCGTCACCATCTAAGATTAAAAGGTGGACACTTTCCCTCACTTCACTGTGACCTTCTAACGAATCTCAGAGGCTCGTTCACGAAAGTATCCACCTTTTTTCATACAAAACCCTCATGGCGGCATGCCTGTCGCCACCATCCAACATGAAAAGTCAGGCGGGGGTCCTAACCGACAAACCAACTATATAAATAACTAACCAATATAAAGAAAAAGGCGTGACTTTAAACTATGCTTACGAATTGTAACATATATAGATAGTGTTTATAAATATTTTTTTATGATTAAATTAGACTTTGTATGAAGGAATTTTGTATAATTTTCAGTAAACATGTTTTAAAGGAGTTATTTAAATGAACGTTACTGGTATTGTTGTTGAATATAATCCCTTTCATAACGGACATGCTCTTCATGCCCGACAATCAAAAATAAAAACGAATGCTGATATTATCGTTGCGGTAATGAGCGGAAATTTTTTACAAAGAG
>SKOL01000584.1 GCA_007120055.1 Anaerobacillus sp. | reverse complement strand
TCAAGATAAGCTAATCATCGGAATTAAAAGAAGAGACCAAGTCACACTACACCCGCCTAGATCTTTTATTCTTAATGAAAGAGACCAATTCATTGTGATTAAACGGTAAAAAGTGACTGTCCCAAAAGTGTCTGACACTTTCATTTAGGACAGCCACTTCTTCCTTCTAATTTCTACTAAAAACACAGCATAGTTGCGATGATAATATTTTGTTGACTTCTGTATCGTTTAACTTGTAATAACTCCATGTACCTTCAGTTTCTTTCAAAATAAAGCCGGCGTCTAGTAATATTTTCAAATGATAAGATAGTTTAGATTGCTTCATATCAAAAATGTCACATAAGTCACAGACACATATTCGGTCTCTCATACACAGTTCATGCATAATTTCGAGACGCTTTTCATCTGCTAATGCTTTGAATTTCAGTTCATATGCTTTAAAATCAATCGAACTTTCCTTGGAAAAAAGTTTTATTTCTTTCATGTTTATCACCTACTCCCCTAATATGAACAACAAATGTTGTTACAACAAGGCTTTTGTTTACCAAATAATCCTTTTATAGCCTTTATAAAACTTAGCTCCCTTTCTCCTTTAGTAGACGAACTCTCCTTCATTTGTTTGGCAATCATATGTTGACGATATTCACTTTCAGCCTTCAAAAAATAGTCGTTATGAATCATCTTCAATTCCTCCTTATTCATTCATCAATTTTTTTTGATTAATAACGCGTATTAAATCAACTTTTTATGATCTAAATACATTATAATATAACAAGAAAATTTTAACAATGTATTTTATCAACTTTTTTTGATTAATATCTTTCGAGTAATTTTGATTTCTCCCAACAAAAAGAATCTTACCTTTTATCCTAAAGATAAGCTATTAAAAAAGATGACTCACACTTCGAATTACTTCAGCCCTGAAAGGGAAATTCTCACTTTCCCGAAGTATCGAATGTGCTTGAGTCATCCTCACTTACTTTAATCTTGCAGTACTGCCTCTAACTCTTTGACAAGCTCTTGCCCTGTTAAAATCCATTGCTGAGGAAACTGTGCATCACTATCAACAGGCGCCTGAAATTGATTGACCCAAGGGTTCGGATCTACCGCTTCATCATCTAACCCTTTATTATATTTATGAGCAAGTAAGAACGGGCGACCAAGCTGTACGACGACACCACGTTGGTCTAACATTCCTTCGACAGCTGTAAACGGTACACGTAAAAATAAGTAACTCACTTCATCGTCCATTTTGTAATCAAAATAGCCATGATCATAATCCCAGTTACCACCGATATCATACCCTAGCGGCTTTAATTTTTTTTCTAAGTCAATTAACTTGTATTGCTGGTTTTCTATTTGCGACGGAACTTCGATCATTTTTACTCCTCCTAGTGACAACTTTGCTAATTATAGGTTATCCTTTTGGCTTGTAAAAATGTAAAAGATATCATATGATTTTTCTCGACTTGCTTATTTTCGAAAAGCAGGGCTCCCCTGTCCGATCATTTGTACTTATTTGCTTTTTTCTAACGAATCCCAAATTCCCCATAAGTACATGATCCCTAATGCTCGATCATATAGTCCGTAACCAGGTCTACATTTCTCGTCCCAAATATGTCGCCCATGGTCAGGACGTGCATAGCCCGTAAAATTGTTTTCATGATATGCTTTAACAACATCAATAATATCAACCGAACCATCTTGGGTACGATGTGAAGATTCGATAAAATCTCCATTCTCGTAGATTTTTACATTTCTAATGTGGGCAAATGCAATACGATCAGCAAACGATCTAACGATATCAGGTATATCATTATTAGGATTTGCCCCTAACGAGCCGCTGCATAACGTTAAGCAATTAAATGGGTTATCAACAAGTTTCAGAAATCTTTGAATGTTTTCTTTATTAATCATAATTCGTGGTAATCCAAAAATCGGCCATGGCGGATCATCCGGGTGAATGGCCATCTTAATACCATTTGCCTCAGCAACTGGTATAATTTCTTTAAGGAAATATTCTAAGTTATTCCATAAATCCTCTGTTGTCACATCTTTATAAGCTTCAAATAGCTTTGCTAAGCTTTCAAGACGCTCTGGCTCCCATCCTGGCATCGTATAATTAGGGTTGTCATTCACCTTATTTACTAGTTCAAAAGGATCGATATCTTTTATTTTTGATGTTTCATAAAATAATGCAGTTGAGCCGTCATCCATTTCCTTTGCTAAATCCGTACGAAGCCAATCAAATACTGGCATAAAGTTGTAGCAAATGACTTTGACCCCAACTCTACCTAATTTTTCAATTGTCTTTTTATAGTTTTCAATATATAAGTCTCTTGAAGGTAAGCCTAGTTTAATGTCTTCATGAACATTTACACTTTCAACAACATCAAGATGCAGATCGAATTTTTCTGCTTGGGATTTTACTTCCTCTATTTTTCCCATCGGCCACTCTTCACCTGCGGGGACATCATGAAGTGACCAAACAATCCCTTCCACTCCTGGAATTTGAACAATATTTTGAAGAGAAACGGTATCATTTCCTTCGCCAAACCATCTAAAAACCATTTTCATTGTAATCTCTCCTTTAAAAAAATTGAGTTGATTTCGACAAAATCAACTCAATTCATCAAGTTTTTATTAAGTTCTTGTTTCTTTTTGCATTAAAAACTATGGAGTTAAATTTTTGTTACAGAAAAACCACCATCAACAGTTAAAAAAGATCCAGTAACAAAGCTAGATGCTTGATTAGATGCTAAGTAAAGTAATGC
>SKOL01000230.1 GCA_007120055.1 Anaerobacillus sp. | reverse complement strand
TTCAGTTAGCTGATCTCGTCGGTTTAGATACTAGACTGCGTAATATGGAATATTTGCATAGCACGTTAGGTGAGAAATACCGACCTTGTCCTATTTTAAGTAAGTATGTTAAAGCAGGTAGGTTAGGGAGAAAATCCGGAAAAGGATTCTATGATTATAGTTAATGATAACAAGCTTATGTCGTAGAGAAAAAGATTAAATGTTTACTATAAGGGAGTGAGAAAAATGAACTTTGAACTAAGTGAAGATATTCAATTTTTAAAAAGAAATGTTCGCGATTTTGTTCAAACAGAAGTCGAAGCTGTCGCAATGCAAATCGAAGAAGAAAACAAAATCCCTGAACGTATCATAGAAATGTCAAAAGAAATGGGGTTATTTGGATTAAGTATTCCGGAAGAGTACGGTGGACTTGGCATTAACATGGTTGGGAAGTGTGCCCTATTTGAAGAAATTGGTGCGACGCATAATGGCTTTACAACACTAGTAGGTGCTCATGCTGGTATTGGTACAGTTGGTATTGTCCAACTAGGAAATGAAGAGCAAAAGAACAAGTATTTACCAGTGATGGCAACAGGTGAAAAAATAGGTGCCTTTGCATTAACAGAACCAGAAGCAGGATCCCATGCGACAAACTTAAAAACAACAGCGGTTAGAAAAGGTGACAAATTTATCTTAAACGGTACAAAGCATTATATTACGAATGCGGTTGATGCAGATGTTTTTACAGTAATGGCCGTGACTGATAAGGAAAAAGGAGCTAAAGGTATAACTTCTTTTATTGTCGAAAAAGACTTTCCAGGCTTTCACTTAGGGTCAGTAGAAAAAAAGATGGGATTAAAAGGATCAAACTCAGCAGAAATCGTTTTTGAGGATTGTGAAGTCCCTGTTGAGAACGTATTAGGAGCAGAGGGGCAAGGATATGTCAATGCACTCAAAATATTAGCGAATGGACGTGCTGGATTGGCGGCGAGAAATTTAGGCTCATGTCAAAAGCTTCTTGATATGTCAATGAACTATGTTCAGGAAAGGATTCAGTTTGGTGTGCCAATCATCGAACACCAAGCAGTTGCCCATATGGTAGCGGAAATGGCTGTAGATATTGAAGCGCTAAGATCATTTACTTATCGAATTGCATGGATGGTCGATGAAAAGATGCCAATAATTAAGGAAGCGGCAATGTTAAAGCTGTATGGTTCTGAAGTATATAACCGAGTAGCAGATAAAGCTGTTCAAGTTCATGGTGGAATTGGATATATTTCGGAATATCCAATTGAGCGCTTTTATCGTGATGCAAGAATTTCTAGACTTTACGAGGGAACGTCTGAAATTCAGAAAAATATTATCGCTGCTCAACTAAAAAAGCAATACTCATAACATTAAATAAAAATATTGAAAGGGGTCTTCTATAAATGAAACAGGAAATCGTAATTGTTAGTGCAGTTAGAACAGCAATTGGCCGATATGGAGGTACTTTAAAAAATATAAATGCGGGTAATTTAGCTTCAACTACTATTAAAGAGGCTATAGATCGCGCTAATATTTCAGCTGAACAAGTCGAAGAAGTGATTATGGGGGAAGTGCGGCAAACGTCAGAATCTTCGAACGTTGCTAGAGTAGCAGCGTTACGTGCTGGAATTCCAGAAACTGCTGCAGCATATACCGTCAATCGTCTTTGCGCTTCTGGAATGCAAGCGATAGCCAACGGAATTCAGCAAATTGGTTATGGTTTTGCTGATATTGTTGTTGCTGGCGGAACAGAGAATATGAGTCGGGGACCAATTTACCTTCGCAATTCTAGATTTGGTGGCGATAAAACTCAACTTGTCGATTCGAATACTGAAAATGGACAACAGCCTCAGGAAATATATGGTGTGCACCTTGGAATGGGAATAACTGCTGAAAATGTTGCAGCGAAATATGAAATTTCTCGTGAAGATCAGGATGCTTTTGCATATGAAAGCCAACGACGAGCTAGAATGGCAATAGAAAGGGAGATTTTTAGTGAAGAAATCGTTCCTGTAGAAGTCAAACAAAAAAAACAGACGGTGAATTTCGCTGTCGATGAGTTTCCAAGATTTGATACTACTCCTGAAAAGTTAGCTGCACTTCGCCCACCATTTCTTGAGAACGGAACTGTAACAGCTGGAAATGCTTGTGGAAGAAATGATGGCTCAGCCGCACTAGTGCTGATGACAAGTGAAAAAGCTGCATCGCTAGGTTTAAAACCTTTAGCTAAAGTTGTTGATTGGTCAGTAGCGGGGGTTTCACCCGAAGTTATGGGAATAGGGCCAGTTCCTGCTGTAAACAAATTATTATCCCGTACAGGAAAAAAGATAGACGATATTGGTTTGTTCGAGCTAAATGAAGCTTTTGCTGCTCAAGCACTTGCATGTATTCGTCAATTAAATCTCGATGTGGAAAAAGTAAATGTAAACGGTGGAGCGATTGCACTTGGACATCCGCTAGGTGCTACAGGAGCAAGGATTGTCACAACTCTTCTTCACGAAATGTTAAGGAGAAAAGAACAACTTGGTGTTGCAACGTTATGTGTTGGTGGTGGCCAAGGCATGGCGATGATGATTGAACTTGTATAAATAAGATTGCGGCGGCCTATTAAGGGGTTGGTAAATTCGGAATTTTCCAATAAATAATCTGTTTGTCTATAAAGATATTGAAATTATCAATTATCTTTTCAGGTTATAGAAGGACGCGAAGTTTATATAACAGAGTTAATAGAGAGCTGAAAATATTGCTCACTTATAGGGTGAACAAAGGTTTTT
>SKOL01000567.1 GCA_007120055.1 Anaerobacillus sp. | reverse complement strand
TTAAAACAAACCAATCATCGCTTTCTCATCGAATTTAACCGTGGTTTCCCTAATATTAAAAGCTTAAAAGAACAAAGCGAATATAAAGATACTTTTAAAATGAGTCCTGATGAGTCAATGGGTTTCGTTTCAGGTGAATATTCCGTGACGAGAGAATCGAATATCGTAACAATTGAATTGATCCCTTCTGATGGCTGGACACCGGTACCCAATTCATTGTTATCGAAAATTTTGTTTACAAAAAAATCTATTTTTTGCAGCTGGCCAAAAACGTATAAATATGTACAGAAAGTTGATATTACGACGCTTCACTCAAAATCATACTGGGAGAGAATGAAATAGTTTTTTTGCATTAAGGCGTTCGCCAAATCCCCTCTCATAAGAAAACTGGTAAAAGGCATACTACTAATAATATTTAAATTGTGGGAGGGTTTGACGTGAGTGTAAAAAGCAATGGATTATCGATTTTCGCCTTAGGTGGTATAAATGAAATCGGTAAAAATATGTATGCGATCGAATATGAAAATGATATTGTCGTTATTGATTGTGGTAATAAGTTTCCTGATGAAAGCTTGTTAGGGATTGATTTAATCATTCCTGATCTTACATATCTAATAGAAAATAAAGAAAGAGTTAGTGCGTTAATTGTCACACATGGACATGAGGATCATATCGGGGGGATTCCATTTTTCCTGAAAAAATTAAATGTCCCTGTTTATGGGACTCGTTTTACACTAGGGTTAATTGAATTAAAATTAAAAGAACATAAATTGCTAAGGGAATCTGAACTTGTTGAAATTAATCCAGACTCCAACTTAACATTTGGTGATATTAAGGTGGACTTTTTCAAAGTCAATCACAGCATTCCAGATTGTTTAGGAATTGTTTTTAACACCCCTGAAGGGAATATTGTACATACTGGTGACTTTAAGTTTGATTTAACCCCAGCAAATGACGAATACTCTGATATTCATAAAATGGCGGAAATAGGTAAGCGTGGAGTGTTACTTCTTTTATCTGAAAGTACAAATGCAGAACGACCAGGGTTAACGCCGTCAGAACAAATGGTAGGAGAACATGTGGAAGAGGCCTTTAAAAAAGCGACGCGCAAAGTGATCCTCTCTACGTTTGCTTCGAACATTAATCGCGTACAGCAAGTCGTCGATGCGTGTAAAGTCACGAACCGCAAGCTCGCATTACTTGGAAGAAGTATGGTCAATGTAGTTCAAGTCGCAATGGAACGTGGCTATTTAGACGTTCCTGATGGAATGTTGATTGATCAAGATGAAATTGACACCATGGATCCTGAAAAGGTAGCGATTCTTTGTACAGGAAGTCAAGGAGAACCGATGGCTGCCCTTTCCCGCCTGTCGACCGGAAGTTTTCGAGGTGTTGAAGTTTTAGCGGATGATATGGTGATTTTTGCGGCAGGACCGATCCCAGGTAATGAAAAAGGTGTATCGAAAATTATTGATAATTTGTTTGCACTTGGTGCTAAAGTGATTTACGGATCAGGAAGTTCGTCTGGCATGCACGTATCAGGTCACGGTTATCAAGAAGATTTAAAACTAATGCTAACATTAATGAGGCCGAAATATTTTATCCCGATTCACGGGGAATACCGAATGTTGTACCATCACCGTATGTTAGCGGAAACGGTTGGCGTCGAGCAAGGAAATACATTTATTGTGAAAAATGGCGATGTCGTTGACATAGAAAACGGAACGGCGCGGCAAACGAGGAAAATCCATGCTGGGAACACGTATGTTGATGGGGTGGGCGTCGGTGATGTTGGTGAAATTGTGCTCAGAGATCGAAAACAATTATCTGAAGATGGAATGCTCGTCAGTGTTTTAACGATTAGTAAAGCGGAAGGAAAATTAGTTTCTGGGCCGGACACAATTTCACGTGGCTTCGTATATGGTCGAGATTCTGATGACTTAATCAAAAATGTAAATCGCATCATGACAAAAACAACAAATGAGTTATTAGAAGCGAATGAAACAAAATGGAACGTAATGAAAAACAGTATTAAAAAATCGGTAGGGCAATATATTTTCCAACATACGCGGAAAAAACCGATGATCTTGCCAATTATTATTGAGATTTGAAAATATGTTGAAGTTTACAAAAAGCACGGTCGAGGCGATCGTGCTTTTTTGGATCGATTTGGCGTTGATCGTTAGCTGTGTTCAAATAAAGTTTTCGGACATGATGCCCTCACCGTTCTCGCTATGTTAAGCGATAATAAAGTGTAACTTTTTTTACTTTTTACCGACATAAACTAAAGAAGGGAAAAAATGATAATTATATAAGGCGATCGTCACATATCGACCACATTTGGAGGTATTCATAATGAAAACAAAATATAAGATTTTTATAGCTGGTATTTGTTTTGTAATTTTACTTGGGGTTGCTTATCAACAATATGAGGAAAAGAAGTTGTACGAGGAATATGTTTCACATCAAATTAACGGAGAAGTGCAACGACTAGTGATTGCTATCGAACACAGTTTAAATATCTATGAAGAAATTATTGATACTGGTGAACTAAAAAAGGGGGATGCTTCCACCATTAGTATTTATAGTAGAGATATTTTAAGAATTCCTCAGGAACTTTATTCTGTAGGTTTACAACTTCAACGAGTAGAAACAGACTCTTTTTCTACGACAGAAAACATTGCTAAAACTGCTCAAACGATTAGTCCATTCTTTATGGAAATGATAGGTTATGATTATCTAGAAATGGACGAAATAGATGATGTGCTTTTTGTTTTAGA
>SKOL01000126.1 GCA_007120055.1 Anaerobacillus sp. | reverse complement strand
ACAATTAAAAATATACAGGATAAATGTGACCAAATTATTATCGAACTAAGAACTGTTTATTAATTTATTGTTAAAAATTGAAGTTTAATAGAAGGAAAGCCGATTTGTATGCTATCACTGTACATTAATATAGATGTTTATATTGATTTCATTTATATCCAGGTGTGCTTTTATTGAGTTAATCCTGTTTTTCTTGCGATTTTTGTGTTTTTCTTGCGTTACTCACCTTCTTTCTTGCGATTTTTCCAGTTTTTTTGCACAGCTCATTCCAGGGGTGTGCTTTTCTTGAGTTAATTGAGTTCTTCTTGCGATTTTTGTGTTTTTCTTGCGTTACTCACTTTCTTTCTTGCGATTCTCTCCATTCTTTTTGCACACCACAAAAAAATAGAGGCTATCCTACAAGGTGGACAACCTCTATTTTTATCATCATTTAAGTTAGTTACTTTTAAACATTTTCATTCCTAATTTTATTTAACTACTGTGGGAATTGTAATTTTTTATTTATTTTATTCTTTACAATCCAACAACTCACAAAAGTGAAATCTGCCTTTTTCTACGATTTCGCCAATGGTAATATCGACGGTATTTTTAAATATCGGACCAGCAAAACTGAAAGTATGAAATTCTCCGTTTTCCCCGCAAGGATCGATATGCTCTGGCAATTCATGAATAAACGACTCGTCGATGACTCTACCAAGAAATTCATTCGATAACTTCTCTGTATCAATGCTTGTCGTTACTGTCTTAAAGCCTGATGAAATAAATTCCCCGATCAATTGATCTGTTTTTTGTCCCCATAATGGAAATATAGCTTTCATGTTTTGCTGTTTGACCATTTCTTCGCGATAAGCACGAACGTCTTCCAAGAAAATATCTCCAAACATGACTGTTTCAATTCCCTCTTTTTTCAATTGTTGCAGTTGATCATTCATGATATCCTGATAAATTTCATTCGTGCACTCTTGAGGGATGTACATTTTCCTTAGTGGAATGCCTAAACTTTCGGCTTGCTTTTCTAGTAGACTCTCACGCACCCCATGAATACTTATTCGCTGATACCCTTCCGTCACTGACGTTAGTAATGAATCGACCTCATACCGGCCGCTTAGTAATAGTTTATGAAGAGCAAAGGCACTATCTTTTCCCCCGCTCCATGACACAGCAATTTTTTCTTTCATCTTTTTGTCTCCTTCTTTCGGTTTTTCAAATACTATCGTAAACAATGTTCTTTTCGAGTCGGTCTTTGATTAAAATTAAAATCATTGTTTTAAAGTAACCGGTGAGTTTTTACTAATAAAATGTGGGTTAGATGCGACAATAACCCCTGATAAAATAAAGAAACCACCGATGATTTGTGTTACTAACAACATCTCACCACCAAAGGTAACTGCTAGGACCGTTGTAAAAAGAACAATTAAATGCAAATAATTCGAAGCTTTGCCAGGTCCGACTTGCATTACCCCTTCATTCCAACAAATAAACGAAATGATACTAGGAAAAATCCCTAAATAAACAATACCTAAAATCGCTTCGGCTGGTAAGGAAGTCAATGCAACAGGCTGATATGTTCTTTCGAATAAGGCAAATGGAATTAAAATTAAAATGCCGATATACATCGTGATGATGAATGTTGATTTCTTTGGTAAATCTACACCAAACTTTTTCATTAAAACTGAATAAATCGACCACATGATAACAGCAGCAAGAACGACTAAATCACCTGGATTTATAGTTAAGGTCAATAACGTTTCAATGCTCCCACCAGTTATGATGAAAAACACCCCAATAAAAGAAACGACGACACCTACGTATTGGATTTTTAACATTTTTTCCTTTAAGAAAAAGACGGAAAGTAATACGATTAACAACGGCGCCGTAGAGTTCACTAATGAAGCATTAATCGATGTTGTATATTGGATCGCAATGTATAAAAGCGTATTAAAGCCAGCGATACCTGTAGCAGCTAAAAATAATAGAGCTTTCCAATTCTTAATTAATATTTCTTTATTCTGTTTCAGTTCTTTATAAACAAACGGTAAAAATACTAAGCTAGCGATTATCCACCGCATCACTGAAAGCTGAAAAGGCGGTACTTCTTCAACAATCATTCTACTAAACACAAAATTCGTTCCCCAGAAAAATGTCGCAAAAACTAACAATAAATAAGGGAGACGTTGAATTTTGGAAATTATTTCATTCACTTTTTCTCCTTCTTTCTTTAGATAATATGCTTTCCTAGTCTATTAAATTTCACTATCATTAGCATATCACAGTCGCAGGAGCAACACATTCTAAAATTAAAAGGCGGATGATTTCCTTCACTTCGCCGTGACCTTCTGGCGAATCTCAGACGCTCGCTCACGAAATCATCCGCCTTTTTTCATACAAAAATTTCATGACGATTTATCGTCACCATTAAGAATGAAAAATGTCAGTTTCCTTTCCAACTAACCAACTTTTCCATAAAAAAATCACTCATTGGAGCTGTCCGTCTCAATCTATAAAAACGGGAGGCTCTTTTGAATGATCCACTTTATTATTTTTTGCTTCAAATATAACAAGTGCCTTCACTTATCGATATACTCTTTAATTATGGTTCCGATCTGCTTCTTCTGTCTTCAGAATTCGACCCTACTACCCTAAAAACGTGCTATTCCCTGCGCGGTAATTATTTTAAAAAGCCCAATTCCGAATAAATTTAACGTAATTTGATCATTTTTAAAGTTAACCCCTTTTTGGACATAGACCGTTATATCATCTAAACTAATCTGATGGAACATTT
>SKOL01000501.1 GCA_007120055.1 Anaerobacillus sp. | reverse complement strand
TGTTCAGAATAATAAACAAAACTAATAATATTTTTAGGTATTTGTAAAGTTTTTAATGTTTGACTAAAGGTACTTCCGTTTTGAAGTTGTTGTAGCATCTCATGAAGTAGTGGTTTTAACTTTTTCTTTTCATATTTCAAGAAAAATTCAATACAATGTGAAATGGTATAGCCTTGTTGAAGTAGTTTGCCAGTCCTTACTAAAAACTCTGCTTTTTCTTCGTAATTCAAGCTATGTTTAGCTTTCATTAACATAGCCACCTTTCATATTCTTTTTCATTCACATATCCTAAAGCGATACTTTTCTTAATCGCTTGTTCTAAACTTTCATAGCCAATTTTAGTTTTACGTTCATTTAATAAGCGTTGTAACGGTTGATCCGCTAGAATTTCAAAAACAGCAAGTCGCCTTCTTTTGCGATAAGTTCGACAATACTTTGAACAAGTATTACCACAAATTGGACACTTCATTTCAAGTAGCCTTTGTGAAACAAGTCCGATAACTGTTTCATTAATGTCATGTTCTTTAATTCCTAACTCTTTCAGGCGAGCAATCGAGCCAAGGCAATTTTTTGCATGGATTGTACTAATAACTAAATGACCTGTCATTGCTGCTCGTATAGCGATCGTCGCCGTTTCAACGTCCCGAATTTCGCCGATCATAATAATATCTGGGTCGTGCCTAAGCACTGCCTTTAATGTATGTGCATAAGTGAGTCCAGCCTTTTCATTAATTTCAACTTGTATAAATTTATCTGTCCGTTTTTCTATAGGGTCTTCTATACAAACAATTCTTTTTTTTCTCGCTGCTGCTTCATTTAAGAGTGAATAAATAGTAGTTGTTTTACCTGAGCCAGTTGGACCTGAAACTATCACTAGACCATGAGCTTTCTTTATTAAAGAACTTAATTGGGCTGTATGTTTTGGAAAAAGAGTAAGTCGATGTAGAGTTTCAACTTCATTTTGAGGTAAGAGTCGGATAGATAAACTTTCATGTGGGGTTGTTGGTAATGTAGAAAGTCGGATATTTAGTTTATCTTTCTTAATTTTCATTTTTAGAGAGCCACTTTGCGGTTTTCGTCTTTCTCCAATATCCATTTTAGATCGAAACTTCAAGTGAGAAATTATTTTTTCAGCTTCATTGTTTCGTATTTCTTCAATAGTCAATAACTGATTATCAATGCGATACTCAATGATCGAGTAGCAACTTGTAGGGACAATGTGAACGTCAGAGGCACAAACTTTGTGGGCCTGCAAAATTATTTCATTACTTTTTGTTTCAATATCGAACAAATTAGACCACCCTTCCTTATAATTTTTATTTTCAATAAACATTTTCGACGTTTTTTATGTTTTTTCCTCTTTTTTTGCATAATTTTTTTTCGTTTTTTTATACTATATAATGTCATGTCGTTGGGATGTCGCCAAGCGGTAAGGCAACGGACTTTGACTCCGTCATGCGTAGGTTCGAATCCTGCCATCCCAGCCAACCTACTTTTAATAAATCAAATAATGCCACGTCATTGGGATGTCGCCAAGCGGTAAGGCAACGGACTTTGACTCCGTCATGCGTAGGTTCGAATCCTGCCATCCCAGCCATTTATATTTAAACATTTATATTATAAAAGGTAACTAACTGTTAATCATTTATTAATCAGTCGTTATCTTTTTTAGTTTAACTCTTACAAAATACAACTTATTTTTACCTTTAATCACATAAATAAATTGAAAATGCATTTATTTATGTTTCATCCTGTATTATAATTAAAGTAAGAAAAAAATAGGGAGTGAATAGGGATGGAACAAACTCTAAAAATTACAGGGGTGCTCTCTGATCCGACACGTTACTCGATCTATCAATATGTAGCAAAGCAGCATCGCGACATCACTGTACAAGAAATTGCTGATGCTTTTGAAATACATGCTAACGTAGCACGCCTTCATTTGACAAAATTAGAAGATGTAAACATGTTAATATCTGAAACGAAGAAAACTGGTAAAGGGGGACGCCCGAGTCGGTTTTATCGCCTATCTGATGAGGTAGTGAGTTTACAGTTTCCATATAGAGATTATCAAAAATTATCGGAAATTGCTATAGATACGCTTTTATCATTAGGTGAAGTCGGTCAGAAAGCTTTAGTTGAAACAGGTCGAAAATTTGGATATGAGGCTTCGAAAAATTATTTACAAAAACTCAATTTAAACCTTGCATCACTTTCAAATGAAGAAAAACTAAGCCATATTAAGACAGTTGCCTTGCAACAAGGGCTAAACCCTGAAATTCATTATGACAAAGATTCACATGAAGTGAACTTTAGAATTTATAATTGTACGTTCAAAGAACTTGTACCTGAACGCCTTTCGCTCTGTAAAATGCACCAAGCTTTAATCAATGGATTTTTCGATTTCTTCTTTAATGAAATAACTTTAAACAAAGATAGCTATATGTCTGATGATGTTGATTATAGCTTTTGTTCTTATAATACACTAATTTTACCTTAAGATTTACAATTTTATTTTTTATAGTTTATAATATCCTTATGTTACAAATAGTGCATATTCACTTTTTTTAATATTAATAGGTGAGTATGTACATCCTATACATAAAAGGAGGGATATTAGTGGAACGTATGTATCGTGTTTTAGCTTTCTGGACTGGGATTTTTGCCGTTTTATTTATGGTTGGTGATATGCACTCCCCTGCAATTCTTTTCTTCGGAATTACTGGTGCGTTTATTGCATTAAGCTATCTAAACTTGTCAGAGCGTATGTACTTATATATTTT
>SKOL01000388.1 GCA_007120055.1 Anaerobacillus sp. | reverse complement strand
CTTATTAATCGAAACGTATTATAAAGCTATTGAATTAAAACTCAGCGCGGACTTCATTTTTTTAATTAAAGAAGAAATCGAAAGAAGATCGTTAATAGACGAAATAAGAAAAACCTCTTAAACCAGTGAATTTCATAATACTAATTGACTAGCCACATCCATCTACATCCAGATGAGAACGATTTAACTCAGCTAGATGTAGCACCCTAGTGGCGCTATATGAGAAATATGAGATTCATTAAATCATCATTATTAAACAAACTGTTATCTCTAAAGTTGACAGGTGGGATGCTAGCTTGTACTTAAATTAAATATATAAAAATTCAAAGGTGAGCTATTAATAAGCTCACCTTTGAATTTTTATATATTCTCTTGGTCGAAAACGTTCAAATCTATCTTCCCCGTCAATTACAAATGGTTCGATTTGTCCGGTACGATCATCTGTATAGTACCTTTTTTCATTTATTTCATTTGCCCACCAAGCTACAACGAACAAAATTGTGAATATACCTACAGCAACAACTACTTTCCTAAGCATAGTACTCACCCTTTACTCTCTACAAACATACTTGTAATTAATAGTTTTCTTTATAAGGATGGCGCTTTTACGGTAAATATATACATATTTTTCACGAAATTATTATCAGAAAACTAAAAACAATCAATTTATTCAAGGGTAAAAAAATTTTTTTTTGCTATTTTTGCTTAGTTTCTTCTTATTTAATAATTTTGTTATAAATGACAGAGTCTATTAGAGTAAAAGATGCAACAGCTTTCATTTTAGTATATAATTTTTATTGGCTATAAGGCGAAGAGTGTACTAATTTGTCAATTGAAAATTTTAGAATAGGGGGTATATCATTTGTCATTGTTACATCTCGTAATTTTAGCACCATTTGTCTTGGCGATACTTGTACCATTTTTATATAAGTATGTTCGTCAAGTACATACTGGATGGTTCGTAATGATCCTTCCATTAACTTTGTTCATTTATTTCCTGCAGTTTCTACCGATGATTTCACGAGGTGAAACAATTTATGAACAACAGCCTTGGATACCATCACTCGGAATAAACTTCGATGTGTATGTTGATGGTTTAGGTCTATTGTTCGGGCTTTTAATTACAGGAATTGGGACACTTGTTGTATTGTATTCGATTTACTATCTTTACAACAAAAAGAAAGAGTCTCTCCATAATTTTTACGTCTATCTACTAATGTTTATGGGGGCAATGCTAGGGGTTGTTTTCTCAGACAACTTAATGACTCTTTATATCTTTTGGGAATTAACAAGTCTTGCTTCTTCTTTACTAATTGCCTATTGGTTCCATAAAGAACGTTCTCGTTATGGAGCACAAAAGTCAATGCTTATTACAGTTTCTGGTGGTTTTGCAATGCTAGCAGGTTTCTCATTACTTTACGTAATGACGAACACGTTTAGTATAAGAGAAATTATCGCTCAAGCAGATGTAATTGTAACTAGTCCGTTATTTATTCCAGCTATGTTACTAGTGCTAGCTGGTGCATTTACAAAATCTGCTCAATTTCCATTTCACATTTGGTTGCCAGATGCAATGGAGGCACCTACACCAGTAAGTGCTTATTTACACTCGGCAACAATGGTTAAAGCAGGGATCTATTTAGTTGCTCGTTTAACGCCGGTGTTTGGTATTACTCAACATTGGTTTTGGATCGTATCTGGGTTTGGTATCTTCACACTTATATGGGGATCCGTTTCTGCTATACGACAAAAGGATTTAAAAGCAATATTAGCTTTTTCAACGATAAGTCAGTTAGGTTTAATTATGGCTTTACTTGGACTCGGTTCAGCAGCATTCCATTATGACGTTGCGGTTGTTGGTACACTTTACTATACAGCTACATTAGCTGCTGTATTTCACCTTATAAACCATGCAACCTTTAAAGGAAGTCTGTTTATGATTGTCGGTATTGTCGACCACGAAACAGGGACAAGGGACATTCGCAAACTCGGTGGTTTAATGGCAATTATGCCAATTACATTTACGGTAGCCCTAATTGGAACGTTATCGATGGCTGGTGTACCACCATTTAACGGTTTCTTAAGTAAGGAAATGTTCTTTACTGCTGTACTAAACGCAACGACCATGGATATTTTCAACATGCAAACATTAGGGATTTTATTCCCAGTCATTGCTTGGATTGCGAGTATCTTTACATTTGCTTACTGTATATTAATGTTTTCTCGCACGTTCCTTGGAAAATTCAAACCTGAAAAACTTGAAAAAGAAGTACATGAAGCTCCTATTGGCTTATTAATTCCACCAATTGTTCTTGCTTCTTTAGTCGTTATTTTCGGGCTTTTTCCAAACCTTCTTGCATATTCAATTATCGAGCCGACTATGGCATCGATCTTACCGAATGTGTTAGCTGAAGGAGAGCGTTTTTACGTAAACATTTATCATTGGCACGGATTTAATACAGAATTATTTATGACAATTGGAGTTGTAATCTTCGGGACCCTTATCTACTTAAACTTAAAGAGATGGGCAGAAGTAAACTGGTTCTTAAGAGAAAGAGACCCATTAAACTGGGTATATGACAACTCTCTAGTATGGACTGTAAATGGTTCTATTAAAGTTACAAACATGCAAATGACTGGTTTATTAAGAGATTATTTCGTATTTATGACTGTATTTATCATCGGATTAATGGGTTATACGATGATCCGATATAACATTTTTGCGATTGATTTAGCAAACGTTGCTGAAGTTTCACCTTACGTTTTAATTTTAGTTATTGTTT